>JAYVQV010000120.1:0-2570 GCA_043776855.1 Limisphaerales bacterium
CGCCGCCGAACATCTGTCGCTGCCGGACGAAAACCCGCCCGTCGGCCTGATTCTTTGCTCCGAACACGACGAAGCCGTGGCGCGCTATTCGATGGGCAACCTGACGAACAAAATTCTCGCCGCGCAATACAAACTGGCGTTGCCCGACCCGCGCCTGCTCGAAAAGGAAATTGAAAAGACGCGTCGCATGCTGGAGTCGCGGATGAAACTTGGGCTGAATAATTTCAAAAGTTTTCAGGCAGGTCGCAAAAGAGCCGTTTGAATTAGTCCATGTCACCACAAGAACTCAAAACCCAGTTGCAGTCGCTTCTTGCTTTGCCGCACGAAACGGAGTGGGTTGAGTTCAAACACAACGATGCCGAGCCGGAGGAAATTGGCGAATATATTTCGGCCCTTTCCAATTCAGCCGCGTTGCTTGGCAAAGAATCTGGCTATCTTGTTTGGGGCATTGAAAATGAAACTCACAAAATTGTCGGCACGAGTTTCAAGCCACGCGGTCGCAAAGTGAACGGACAGGAATTGGAAAGCTGGCTGGCCCAACATCTGACTCCACGCGTTCACTTTAACATCCACGAATTTGAGAGCGAAGGATTGCCGGTTGTTCTGTTTGAGATTTGTCCCGCCAATCACACGCCAATTCGTTTCAAGGAAACGGAATTCATCCGGGTCGGCAGCTACAAGAAAAAATTGAAGGAGTTTCCCGAAAAGGAGCGGGCGTTGTGGCAGCGGTTCGCGCGCACGCCGTTTGAAACGGGAATTGCCAAACGGTATGTCACGGGCGACGAAGTGCTGGCATTGCTTGAATATCCAAAATATTTTGAGATGGCAGGACTGACTCTGCCTGCAAACAAGCAAGGAATTCTGGAGCGCTTAAAAGTCGAGCGATTCATCCTCGAAAAAGGCGGCGACCTTTTTGACATCACCAATCTCGGCGCGATTCTGTTCGCAAAACAATTGAGCGACTTTGAATCGCTTGCCCGGAAGGCCGTTCGCGTCATCCGTTACAAAGGCGTAAACCGCGTTGAAACGGTGAAAGAAAAACCTGGCGTGAAAGGTTATGCGTCAGGATTTGAGGGTTTGATTGGCTACATCAACGACCAGCTTCCGCGAAACGAAGTCATCGGCCAAGCTCTCCGCAAGGATGTGCCGATGTATCCCGAACTGGCAATCCGTGAGCTTGTGCCAAACGCGCTCATTCATCAGGACTTTTCCATCACCGGCACTGGCCCAATGGTGGAAATTTTTGACGACCGGCTTGAGATCAGCAATCCGGGGCAGCCGTTGATTGACACGCTGCGCTTCATTGATCATTCGCCCCGTTCTCGCAACGAGGAACTCGCCAGCGTCATGCGCCGTTTGCACATTTGCGAAGAGCGCGGCAGTGGAATTGATAAAGTGATTTTTCAAATCGAATTTTATCAACTGCCTCCGCCCGACTTTCAGACGGACGAAACCCATACCCGCGTGGTGCTCTTTGCACAGAGCAAGCTTTCCGAGATGGATGCGAAAGACAAAGTGCGCGCCTGTTACCAGCACGCTTGTTTGGAATTTGTTTCCAACCGGCGGATGAGCAATACTTCGTTGCGGAAGCGGTTTGCGATTGCCGACCAAAACCTGGCAATCGCTTCCCGCATCATCAAAGACACGCTCAAGGCCGGGCGAATTAAATCTGATGACCCCGACAGTTTTTCACGGAAACACGCAAAATATGTTCCGTTTTGGGCATGAATCTTTACGAATCTTTATTTGACGGTTATTTGATTACGAACACCTTGAAAGCCAATCGAGGCGTTGCAAGCCTCCATAAACACTTGAAATACGGTTTAATTTCGCAAAACCCAACGCTGGGTTTATTTGACCGTCATCTGATTAACGACGATTTGTTCAAACAATTTATTTTTCCATGACCGAACCCGCCATCACCCCAGAGTTGGTTGCCAAACACAACCTCACGCCGGAAGAATACGCCCACGCCAAGGAAATCCTCGGCCGCACGCCGAGCTATACCGAGCTTGGCATCTTTTCCGTGATGTGGAGCGAGCATTGCAGCTACAAAAACACCAAGCCGCTGCTCAAGACCTTCCCCACCAAGTCGCCGAAAATCCTCGTCGGCGCGGGCGAGGAAAATGCCGGCATCATTGACATCGGCGACGGTCTGGCGATTGCGTTCAAGATCGAGTCGCACAACCATCCGAGCGCGGTGGAGCCGTTCCAGGGCGCGGCGACGGGGGTGGGCGGAATCATTCGCGATATTTTCACGATGGGGGCGCGGCCCGTGTTTTCGCTGAACTCGCTGCGCTTTGGGCCGATCACGGGCGAGGGCGCGGCGGTGAAGACGAACCGGCGCTTGTTCGCGGGGGTGGTCGCGGGGATCGCGCACTATGGGAATTGCATCGGCGTGCCGACGATCGGCGGGGAGGTTTACTTCGACGAAAGCTATAACGGGAATCCGCTGGTGAATGTCTTCTGCCTCGGGGTGCTGCGGCATGAGCAGATCGCGCGCGGCGCGGCGCGGGGCATCGGGAATTCGGTGTTTTACGTGGGCGCGGAGACGGGGCGCGATGGGCTCG
>JAYVQV010000121.1:0-9972 GCA_043776855.1 Limisphaerales bacterium
GGATTTCGGCAACGGCCAGGTCGGCGACATGGGCAGCCACACGATGGACCTCGCGTGGAACGCCATTGACGCCACGACGACGACCGCCGCCGAAGCGAAAGGTGATCCGTTTAATCCCGAAGTCAGCCCGGTCGAACTCGAAACGCACACCGAGCATCCGGCGAACAGTTGGCGCGGGCCGATCAAATTAAGCTGGTATCAGGGCGGCGCGATGCCGAAATCACCGCGCAACTACGTTGACCTTTCCAAGATTGATCACGGCGCGATGTTCAAAGGCACGAAGGGATTTCTCATCGCTGGTTTTGAAAATCGCATCCTTATCCCGTTCGGTGATGATGCGGATTTGACTTACTTCAAACCGCGCGCGAAAAGCGAAGTGCTGCCGCCGCTCGGCCATTTCCAAAAAGAATGGTTCGATGCCTGCAAAGGAAATCTGAAGACGTCCTGCAACTTTGACTACGCCGGGCAGATGATTGAACAGATGCTCCTCGGCCTCGTCGCCTACCGCGCGGGCCAACGCATCGAATGGGACGCCGCCGCCGGCCGCGTGACGAATCTTCCCGAAGCCAACCAATACTT
Organism: Limisphaerales bacterium; assembly: GCA_043776855.1. Taxonomy (GTDB): domain Bacteria; phylum Verrucomicrobiota; class Verrucomicrobiia; order Limisphaerales; family UBA11358; genus UBA11358. The sequence continues at coordinate 580 of JAYVQV010000121.1, forward strand.
GAGCAAGAAATACCGCGACGGTTGGACGCTGAACGGCTGATGATCGGCAGCGACCGCAGCGGTTTCGCCAGCAACTTGTTTGACAACCCGGCGGCGTTTCCGCCAAATAACCGCATGATGGTTTATCTCTACGTCGCCCTCGGCGGCGCGCTCGGAAGTGTGGGACGCTTCTGGCTCAACGGCCTTGTCACCGCGCGCGCGGGCGACGGCTTTCCGTGGGGCACGCTGCTCATCAACGTGCTCGGCTCGTTCGCCATCGGCATCTTTGCGACGCTGCCCGTCACGCAGGACACGGCGAGAAAATTTCTCATGGCGGGAATCTGCGGCGGGTTCACCACCTTCTCCGCGTTCAGCCTGCAAACTTTGGAACTCACGCAGCGCGGCGACTGGCTGCGCGCCGGCGGCAACATCCTCGGCTCCGTCGCGCTCTGCCTCGTGGCGGTGTGGCTGGGGTGGATGCTGGGAACGGCAAGTAAATGAAAACGTGTCGCGCAAAGGTGGCGAAGGAATTTTCAATTGTTAATTAAATTCACGCTTCTGCCAACAATAGCGCCGTAGGTGCGACATCTTTGTAGAAATCCAAACCAAAAATAATTCCAAGCTCCGTAGGAGCGAAATATGCCGCTCCTACAGAGCTTTTCATTTGCGAATGACGAACTACAAAGATTTCGCGCCTACGGCGCTGAAAATCTGCTGGACAATATTTTATCTCCATCCGAAGCTCAAACTCGTGAAGCAGTATAGACATTACAAGATGTAGGTCTGATGTAGGCAACAAGAGGCACCATGAAAAAATTATGTTCAATCATTAGTCCGGTGCTTCCGGTCAGTATCGGCATATTTGTTTTCGTATGCGTTCTTTCCGGTCCATCCGGTCCTTGCGGACCGAGCGATTCTTGGGGCGGGGTTTATTTGATTGGTTATCCGATTGGGTTTATCGGCACTCTGGTTGGACTTTGGCTTACAGCTAATAGAGCGATCCGGTATTATTCCAAGTCTCACGAAGACAAGAATCCGCACCGCGATAGTTGATTTTTCAGCCTAACCAGATAATAGGCTACAAATTTCCTTCGCCACTTTCGAACGACATTATTTATGAATCAACCCAACCTCGAAAAAATTCTCGGCGTCACGCTCGCCAAGTTGAACTCCGAAACCGGCACCATCCACAAGTTGCATGAGCCGACGCAACTCCTGCGCCTCGTCGCGCAAGTCGGGTTGCCGCCGCAATTGCTGAATGTCGTGGGCATCATCCCCGTCGGCAAAGGTATCGCTGGTGAATGCGCGCAGAAGAACCGCCCCGTCACCATCTGCAATCTCCAGACCGACACCACCGGCGTGGCCAAGCCCGGCGCGAAACAGACCGGCGTGGGCGGCGCGGTCTGCGTGCCCATCCGCAACGGGGATAAACTCATCGGCACCTTCGGCATCGGCACGCAGCGCGAACACGAATACTCGGCCAAGGAAATCAATTCGTTACAGGACATCGCCAACACCCTCGCCGCGCAGTTGGCGTGAATGGTGGCGTTTGGCGCGCTGCGCTCGGCGACGAGCCGGCTCGCCGCGCGGGCTGCCACGCCGTCAATTCACAAACGAAGTTTCGTTACCTTGCAGCAAGGCCTGCGCGTATTCCTGCCACGCCGTCAGCGGCAGGGCTTTTTTTAGAGCGCCAACGGGTTGACGTTTGGCGGGCTTGCCTTGGGGATTCAATTTCAGCGGCTGGACCTCGGCCACCATGTTCGTTCCGTCGCCCAGCAACTGCGTGGCGTTGACGAATTCCAAACCAAGCTGCATTTCCATCGGCTCCGGTAGGCGCTGGTAAATGCGTTCGTAAAGATATTTCAACTTCGCCTCGTCGGTTTCCTCATCCTTGAAATCCTTCACGGCCACCAGTTGTTTCGCCAGGCTGATGACGAGTGGATTATTCATCAAGAACAACGCCTGTTGCGGCACGGTCGTCTGGTAGCGCTGGCCGGTGACCATCGCGGGATCGGCGAAATCAAAATTCACCCACACATCGGGAATGTTTGCGCGATCCACCAAGCTGTAAATCGTCCGGCGATTGGATTCCGCCGCGCGTCCCGGCGGCAACGGCCGACCATAAAGATTTGTCTCCAGCGTGCCGCCGATGGCCAGCAACGAATCGCGCAACGGCTCGAACTCCAGCCGCCGCGTGTTCGCGCGCCAGAGCAGGCGGTTGCCCGGATCAATCTCCGTGTAGCGCGGATTGCTCGCGCTCGTCTGCTGATAGACGCTCGACAACATGATTTCGCGGTGAATTTTTTTGATGCTCCAGCCGTTCGTCACAAAATTCATCGCCAGCCAGTCGAGCAATTCGGGATGGCTCGGCGGCTCGGACATTGTGCCGAAATCATCCGGCGTCGGCACGAAACCTTCGCCGAAATGATGCTGCCAGATGCGGTTGACCATCACGCGCGCGGTGAGCGGATTATTTTTATTTGCGATGGCAAAGGCGAGTTCCAGTCGTCCGCTGCCGTTCGTATAAACTTGCCGGTTCGCGGGTGAAAGCACTTGCAGAAAACGGCGCGGCGCGAGTTCGCCGCGGTTCCCCGCCTCGCCCCGGATGAAGACCGGCGAGTCATGTCCGCGCATCGCATCTTCGAGCGTCATCGCGCGCATCGGCGCGGCGGTGTTCGTCAGCTCCAGCATCGCGATGCCGCGCTCGACTTGTTGCAACGTGCGCCGTGCCTGCTTGAACGCCTCCTGATCTTTCGCCTTCCGCAGCTTGGGCAACTCGGCGGTCAAGTTGGCTTCTTGTTCCCCCAGCTTTTCGCGCTGGTCGCGATAGTCTTCATACGCCGCCGTGACATAAACCGTCGAGACCACCGGCTTCAATTTCGGTTCCACGCAACTGTCAAAAATTCCGCGCAGCGAATAATAATCCTTCGTCGGAATCGGGTCGAACTTGTGGTCGTGACACCGCGCACACGTCACCGTCAGTCCGAGAAAACCTTTGGTCACCGCGTCAATGCGGTCGTTGAGCACGTCATTCTGCATCCCCATGAAATGATCGCCCACCGTGAGAAAACCAAGCGCGGCAAGATTCGTGGGATTTTTTTTCGCCGTGGAAAGCCGGTCGGCGGCGATCTGCTCCATGACAAAAATATTGTAAGGCTTGTCCTCGTTGAAACTGCGGATGACGTAGTCGCGATACGTCCACGCGAACGGATTGAGGTTGTCCTCGAAGAAGCGGCGCGGCTGGCCTTTCGTGTCGCTGTAGCGCGCCACGTCGAGCCAATGCCGTCCCCAGCGTTCGCCGTATTGCGGCGACGCGAGCAGACGATCCACAACTTTCGCGAAGGCATCCGCCGAAGCGTCATCCACGAACGCCTGCACTTCCTCCGGCGTCGGCGGCAGGCCGATCAAATCAAACGTCGCGCGACGAATCAATGTGCGCTTGTCGGTGATGGGATTCGGCTTCAGATTTTTTTCCGCGAGCTTGGCGAAAATAAAATGATCAATCGGCGACTGACCCCAGCCGTTGTCGGTCACGGCAGGAACCGCGACGGGTTTGACTGGCTGCCACGCCCAATGGTTTGTCTTGCTGCTGCCCGGACTTTTCTGCGCCGTGGCAGCGGCGGTCGTGCGCGGATCCGGCGCGCCCATGCGAACCCATTGTTCGAGCGCGGCAATCTGGTCAGCGGCGAGCTTCGCTTTTTTCGGCATCTGCAAATCCGGGTCAGTGTAGCGCACGGCCTTGATGAGCAGACTTTTTTCGGGATCTCCCGGCACGATGGCCGCGCCGGAATCGCCGCCATTGAGAATGCCGTCGCGCGAATCGAGCAACAGGCCGCCTTTGACTTTTTCGGACTGGGAGCTGTGGCACTTGTAACAATTGTCGGCGAGCAGCGGACGAATTTTACTCTCGAAAAATTCCGTTTGCGACGGCGTGAGACCGGCGGCGGCGGCGGGGAGAACGAAAACGCCGAGAAGATTCGCGAGAATAAAAAACGTTGCGAACCGCCAGCGTCTGCTCCCTCTCCCCTCGGAGGGGAGAGGGCCGGGGTGAGGGGTGGCAAACTGCCGGGCGCACAAATTTTTTTGTGGGCGTTGGAAAAAATTCCACCCCTCATCCTCAATCCTTCTCCCCTCCGAGGGGAGAAGGAGGCCGGAGCCGATGGCGATAGTGGCACAGGCTTCTAGCCTGTGTGTTTCTGGTTTTTGAAAGACGCCGTAACCGCAACTCACAGGCAAGATGCCTGTGCCACTACCGTCGCCTGACTCCCGCTGGCGCGGGATCGGCGACAGGATTTTCGCAGCGCGAAAATCACCACCACATTTTTCCGAAATTATATTCCCGGTGTTCATGCGAAAACTGGTTTGATGATTTCGCCGTAGGTTTCCGTCAGCCGGAAGTCGCGGCCATTGTAGCGGTAGGTCAATTTTTTATGATCGAAACCCAGCAGCGCGAGAATCGTCGCGTGCAGGTCGTGAACGTGGACTTTGTTTTCCACCGCCGCGTTGCCGTATTCATCCGTCGCACCGTAAGTCATGCCGCCACGCACACCGCCGCCGGCGAGCACCGTCGTGAACGCCTTCGCATTATGATCGCGTCCGGGATTGTCGCCGCCGTTGCGGTCGCGCGTCGGCTTGCGACCGAATTCGCCGCCCCACACGACGAGCGTGCTGTCGAACAAACCGCGCTGTTTCAAATCTTGGAGGAACGCCGCCAGCGGCTGGTCAATGTCCTTCGCGCGGTCGGCCAATTTTTCTTCCAAATCCTGATGATGATCCCAGCCGCCTGCCCAGACTTGCACGAAACGCACGCCACGCTCGATAAGTCGGCGCGTGATGAGCAACTGATTTCCCTGCGAGGTGCGGCCATACGCTTCGCGCGTGGCCTGCGATTCTTTGTTCAGATCAAATGCATCCGTCGCCTCGGTCTGCATCTTGAACGCCATTTCGAACGCTTCCAGCCGCGATTCGAGCTGCGCTTCCTTCTGCAAATTCTGGCTGTGCAATTCGTTCAACTTGTGGACGAGGTCGAGCTGGCGGCGCTGTTCCGGCAACGGCGTGTTGGGATTGTGAATGTTCTCGATGAGTTGGTTGAGCGTGGGAACTTTTGTGTTGATGCCCACGCCCTGATAAATTCCGGGAAGAAAAGATGACTGCCAGTTCGCCGTGCCACCAGGCGGCGGTCCGCCGGGTCGCAGCGAAACGAAGCCCGGCATATTTTGATTCTCGGAGCCGAGACCGTAAAGCACCCACGAACCAAGGCTTGGCCGGACGAGCCGCGAACCGGTGTTCATCATGATGGTCGCGACTTCGTGCGCCGGAATGTCCGTGAACATGGACTTGATGACGCAGAGGTCATCCACCTGTTCGCCGAGATGCGGAAAGACTTCGCTGACTTCAATGCCGGATTTTCCTTTTTTAGAAAACTTGAACGGCGACGCCATCGCCACGCCGCCCATGCCGGGAATTTCTTTGCCATCCATTTTCACGAGCGCCGGTTTGTAATCCCAAGTGTCCACGTGCGACGGCGCGCCCTGTGCAAAGATGTGGACGACGTGCTTGGCCTTCGCGGGCAGCGGCGGAGTTTTTGGCAGCAGATTCGCCTCGGCCTCGACCGCGTGCGCGGTGCTGGTGAACAAGCCTTCGCCCAAAAGCGTGGCGAGACTCAACGCGCCAAAACCCATGCCCGCTCGCTGCAAGAACTGGCGGCGGGTGAGAAAGTGATCTTCGAGGTCAACCAGCTTATGCTCGTCGGGGTTCATAGTATTTAGTATTCTTCATTCATTCGACGCGGTTCGCGAACTTTTAGTTTCAATGTTTCGCAAAGAATATGTTGCCCATGACCCAAACTGAATTTTCCAAGTGCGAGTGCCGCCATTGCGCCGGACACATTGAATTTCCCGCCGAGGCGGGCGGTTCGACTGTCGCGTGTCCGCACTGCGGCCAACCAACGGAGCTGCCTGCGACGTTGCCGCTGAAAAACCCCGGACGCGCACCAATGGTTTTAAGCATCGCAGTCTTGTTGATGGTGGTAATCGCCGCCGCCGTTTTATTTTTGAAAAAATCTGCGCCGGTTTCTGCGCCGGAAAAAACTTTTTCACCCGCCACCAATCCGCCAGCAGTCGCAGTCGCCGAAGAAAAAACCACCAACGGTTTCGCCTTCTCCGCGCTCAAGCTGGAAAAGACGCCGGGCAGTTCGCTCACCTACGTCACCGGCACCATCCGCAATCTCGACGCCCGCCAGCGTTTTGGTGTGAAGGCGGAGTTCGCCCTGCTCGCCACTAACGGTGCCGCCACCGGCAAGGCCGCCGACTACGCGCCCACGTTGGAGAAAAATGGCGTGTGGAAATTCAAGGCGCTCGTCATGGAATCCAAAGCCGCCACCGCCACGCTGAATTCCATCCGCGAGGATCAGTGAACAACATCCGGGCGGGGAGCGTCCTAATTTACGGACTGCGACACAGCCGCGATCCGTCGGCAATTCAGGACACTGGTTGCAGCTTGACCCGGTTGGGCTTCGCGCTGGATTCCACTCCCTCGCCTCCTCGGAGGAGGAGCAGCGACAGCGGCTATGGACAGGGGGGAGGAGGCCCATGGTTTGCGAAATAAAAATCCCCTCTCCCCAACCCTCTCCCCGCTCGTGCCTCGCGGGGCGAGGGAGCCAGACCGGAACAGTTTCAAGATGCGCCCCGGGACACTACCTCCGGGCGACGGGCTTTGACAAGCGGGGGCGGCGCGTGGTATTACTTCGCGGTATGACCAATGGCAGCACCACCGTCAGCGTGAAGATTCCCGCGCGAATCCTTTCCCGGATTCCCGCGCCTGGCAACGGCCGCAGCCGCTTCATCGTCCACGCGCTGGAAAAAGAAATCGAGCGCCAGCGCCCCGCCGAATGGAAGCCCACGACGGTTCGCGGGCGGAAACTTGCCCGGCTCCTCGAAGCCGGCAAAGCCGAGCGCGGGCCGCGGCTGAACGAGGAGGAGTTTGAACGCGAATTACACGAGCGGCGCGGGAGGAATTTTTGAGAACTTTTCTGGACAGTGGCGTCCTGCTGACGGCTTGGAAGCGGGAACATCTTCATGCCGAAGCGCTGGCATTGCTGGCGGATGAAGGACGCCAATTTTTCAGTTCGCAGATGGTGCGGCTGGAACTGCTGCCCAAGCCGCGCTTTGAAAAGCGGACGGCCGAGGCGGATTTTTATGAATCGTTTTTCACCAGCGCCCAAGCCATCGAACCCTTGAGCGCCGCCCTCGGACGCGAGGCGGAAAAAATCGCCGCGCGCTACGGCCTGTCCGGGCCGGACGCCCTGCAAATCGCCGCCGCCATCCGCCATGACGTGCAGGAGTTTTACACCACGGAAAAATCCACCAAGCCGATGTTCCGCGTCCGGGAACTGAAAGTCATTTCGTTGCACTCGCCTCTCCATGCCTGACGCCCCGAAAATCGAAGCCGTGTCCGCCCCGCGTTTGCAACGCGGCTGGCGGCTGTTTTTATTTTTCACCTCCGCGTTCGTCCTGACCGGTTTGGTTTCGATGTTGTTTGCGGACCTGCTCTGGCGCACGGGCTGGAGCGCGTCACGCACGGTGCTGCTGGGGCTGTTCATCATTTTATTTTTTCTCACGGCGGTCGGCTGCATGCACGGCGTGTATGGATTTTTTATCCGCATCTTCGGCACGAGCCGCCGTCTCACCGCGCTGAAAAATTTCAAGGAGCAGAACATTGACGGCGTCAGCACCGCCATCATCTTCCCGATTTACAACGAAGATTCCATCCGCGTGCTCGAAGGATTGCGCGCCACTTACGAATCGCTCGAACGCACCGGCCAGCTTGCGAAATTCGACTTCTTCATCTTGAGCGACTCCACGAATCCAGATCGTTGGATTGAAGAGGAAAAAAACTGGTGCGACCTCGTCCGCGACCTTGATGCGCTCGGAAAAATTTATTATCGCCGCCGCTTGTTTAACGAGGAGCGCAAGAGCGGCAACGTCCGCGATTTTCTCAACACCTGGGGCAAACGCTACCGCTACTTCATTTGCTGCGACGCCGACAGCGTGATGCGCGGCGAAACTTTGGTGGACTTGGTGAAATTGATGGAGGCGCATCCGACCACAGGTTTAATTCAAACCGTCCCCGCGCTCGTGAATGCCGAATCACTGTTCGGACGCATCCAGCAATTTGCGAATCGTCTCTACGCGCCGGTTTTTATTTCGGGACTGAATTATTGGGCGCTCGATTTCGGAAATTACTGGGGCCACAACGCTATCATCCGCACCGAACCGTTCATGCAGTTCTGCGACTTGCCGCAACTGCCCGGTCGCAAGCCATTCGGCGGACAGATTCTCTCGCACGATTTTGTGGAGGCCGCGCTGATGCTAAAAGAAAACTGGCAGGTATGGCTCGCCTATGATCTGGAAGGCAGCTACGAAGAAGCCCCGCAGGCATTGATCGAAAACGCGCAGCGCGAACGTCGCTGGTGTCAGGGAAATTTGCAACACGGCCTCGTGATTTTTGCGAAGGGCCTGCGCGGCGTGAGCCGACTGCATTTGATTTTTGGAATTTTTGGTTACGTCGCCAGCCCGCTGTGGCTCGCGTTTCTGGTCGCGTTCGATTGGATATACTGCATGCAGAAATTCACCGGACTGTCCGACCTGCCGGTGCAGGCATTCAATCCCTATCTCGCCAACTGGAGCGGCACGGCGCACGCGCTGCTCGTCTTCATCATCTGCATGGTCGTCATCATGCTGCCGAAATTTCTCTCGCTCGTGGACCTCGCGCGCGACTGGCCGCGCCGCAAAGAATTTGGCGGACTGCTCAACGCCACCGGCGGCGTCATCGGTGAAACGATTTTCTCCACGCTCCACGCGCCGCTGCTGATGCTCTGGCACACGCGCTTCGTGCTGACGAACATCGCGGGCATCAGCGTCGCTTGGACGACCCAGTCGCGCACCGCTGACGGCACGGACTGGCTTTACGCGCTGCAACGGCATTGGGGCCACACGCTCATCGGCGGGCTGTGGGGCTGGTTCACTTGGTGGCTGGAGCCGGGCTTGTTCTGGTGGTTCACGCCGGTGCTGGCGGGAATGGTTTTCTCCGTGCCGTTGAGCGTGCTGACCAGCCGCCGTTCACTCGGCGCGCGCGCGAAGCAGTTGGGATTATTTTTGACGCCGGAAGAAACGCGTCCGCCGATGGAACTCGTCTCGCTGCGTTCGCGCATGACCATCCATTCGCTCACCGAGGTGGAATACGAGACCAACCGCTGCCGGCCGCACGCCGGTCTTGCGCTTGCCGTGCTCGATCCCTACGTCAACGCCATCCATGTGACGCTGCTGCGTGAGAAACAATTCAATCCCGTCTATGCCGAGCAGTTCGCCAAGCTTGGCGCGGGCACGGACGCCGTGCGTGAACTCGGCGAAAAAC
>JAYVQV010000122.1:0-2555 GCA_043776855.1 Limisphaerales bacterium
AGCGCCGGGCCGGACATCGTCAAGCGCGTGCGTGACACCGGCGCGAGCGTGTTTCTCGATTTGAAATTTCACGACATCCCCAACACCGTCGCCAAGGCCATCGCCTCTGCCACGCGGCTCGATGTGCAGATGACCACCATCCACACCAGCGGCGGCAGCGAGATGATGCGCGCGGCGGAAAAATCCGCGCAGGACACGGCGAAAACTCTCGACCTCACCGCACCGCTCGTGCTCGGCGTCACCGTGCTGACGAGTTCAACAAATGAAACGCTCGCGGAACTCGGCATCGAAGCGGACACGGAGAAACAAGTTCTCCGCCTCGCGCAACTGGCGGTGAAGTCTGGCTTGCGCGGCTTGGTTTGTTCGCCGCTGGAGATTGCCGCGCTGCGAAAAGTTTTACCCGCGCACATCCAGCTCGTCACGCCCGGCATCCGCACTGGCGCGGAAAAAGCCGACGACCAGAAGCGCACACTCTCGCCCCGCGAAGCGATGCAGGCGGGTGCAAGCTGGCTGGTGATTGGCCGTCCGATTTACGCAGCGGAAAATCCGCGCGCGGCGGCGGAAAAGATTTTGGAATCGGTGAACTGAATTCTTAACCACAGATGGACACAGATGGACACAGATAAAACAAACGCAGAGACGCAGAGGACGCAAAGAGGCGCAGAGATTTTTTTCTCTGCGAGCCTCCGCGTTCTCTGCGCCTCTGCGTTTCGTCCCGGCCTTTTGAATCCGTGTCCATCTGTGTCCATCTGTGGTTAAAATAATTTGATTGAGTTGCCCTGCTTAAAAACCCATGCGCCTCGAAAAGAAATCACCCTGCAAGGTCAACCTCATCCTGAACATCCTCGGCAAACGCCCGGATGGCTTTCACGAATTGGAAACCGTCATGCAGCCCGTGAACATCTGCGACGAGATGACCTTTGAACGCGGCGGCGCAAGTCTGCAACTGACGTGCAGCAATCCCGAACTGCCGTGCGATTCTAAAAATCTCGTCCACCGCGCGGCGACGGCGTTTCTCGCGGCGGCGAAGATTTCTGACGGCGTAAAAATCCATCTGCAAAAAAATCTTCCGCTCGCTGGCGGCATCGGCGGCGGCAGCGCGAACGCGGCGGTGACGTTCTCCGCGCTGAATGAATTGTTCGGCTCGCCAATGCCGGTTGAAAAGCTGCACGAGCTTTCCGCTGCACTCGGCTCGGACGTTCCATTTTTTCTCTACGACAAACCCGCGCTGGCGACCGGGCGAGGCGAGAAGGTGAAGACATTGGAAAATTTCCCTGCGCTTAAAGGTAAAGCGTTCTTCCTCGTGCATCCCGGCTTTGGCATCTCGACGCCGTGGTCGTATCAAAACCTTGCGCGGTTTTCGAAAGACCAGAACGGCACGCCGGGTCGCGCGGAAAAACTGGTGGCGGCGTTGCAAACTTCCGACTCCCTCGCCCCCATCGGGGGAGAGGGCCGGGGTGAGGGGGCGCACGACAATTTCTACAACTCACTCGAAGCCCCGGCGTTCGACAAGTTTCCGGTGCTCCAGCTCTACAAGGAATTTCTCCGCGATAACGGCGCGCTGGTGTCGCTCATGTCCGGCAGCGGCTCGACGACGTTTGCCATCGCGGAAAATCTGAAGGCGGCGGAAACCTTGGCGGAGAAATTCAAATCGCAGTTCGGCGACAAGGGCTGGATGGCGACGGTGGCGATTTAAGAATTGCCGACTGGGATATAGCTCGGATATATCGTCGCCTACGAGAAAGTTGTGGCCCAAAATGGGGACTGGGCATTTTTGCTATGTTAGTGATTCAACATCCGATTCCAAATATAAGAGGTCGCGTTTGCACCAAATTACTGGCGATGCAATTTTGGCATCGCGGTGAATTGTCATCTGACTTGGTGGCTATTTTTCTCGGCTTGGATAACGGCTCTTGGCATAAAATACTTTTTGACGGTGGCGTATTGTTTTGGAAAGAGCAACCACCGCTTTTTGACACTCAACCGTCGGATGAATTTCATTACCCACACGTTGATTTGAGTTCTGATTTTCCAATCATTAACCACGCGATTGAGGATGTCATCACAACGGGAACAAGTTCGGATAGCGCTGCACTGCGGATTATTTTTTGCGGTAGCGGTTCTTTAGTGTTGAGCCACAAAGTTAAGGTTGATCAGATGACGTTGTCTTACGAAGCTCGCGTCTAATGCGGTCGTGACAGTAGGAATGTTCGTTAATTTTTCCGCCTTCTAAACTTTGCCAGCGCAAACTCCGTCATCTCCTTCGCCGCCGGAATTTTGCACGCGAGCGCGAGTAGCCAGTAGATTCCCCCCGCGATTCCCGCTGGCACAAACACCGCGCCGATTTTCAGCGCGAGCGTTTCGTGACCGAGCCATTGTTCCCAGTGCATCCAACCGCACCACGCGGCGACACCAGCGAGCAACGCGCCCAACACCAGCGGACGAACGGTGCTTTGAAGGGTTTCCATTTCCAGCTTGCCGAGTTTTTTCCGCAGCGCGAAGAAGAGCAGCGCGACGTTGAGGATGGAAGTCGCGGTGTTGGCGATGCCGAGGCC
>JAYVQV010000123.1:0-2555 GCA_043776855.1 Limisphaerales bacterium
GATGAGCGGCGATACTCCGCTCAATTCAGGAAAACCCACCACCTCCACGAGATCGCCGGCCGCCAGTTCGACGTTTTTTTCCAACATGACGCGCAGGCCGTTTTTTCCGTCGGTCATAAAAAAATCCGGCTCGCGGGCGTGAAGAATCTGGCCGGCAACCCGGACGCGTTTGAACATTCCCGCTTGCGGATCAAACAGCAGCAATTCGCCGACGGTCATTTTTGGCGTGGCAAACAAATCCGTCGGCGCCGGCTGGTCCACGGAAATGGCCGCGCCATAAATCCGCACTTCGCCCGCCTTCACTTCATGCGTCACAAAATCCCAGTTCGCAAACAGGCAGCCGCGCACGCGCACGAGCGAATTTTCAAACTGGCCCAACTCCGAGGTCGCGAGGCCCGGCACGCGGAGTTCCACATTGATGCGGCCTTCGCGCAGGAGGAGGGTCACGCCATTTGTATTCACGGCGGTGACGATACCTTGCAACTCGACGTATTGAGCGTCCAGACTGCCGTTCAAGAGTTGATCCCAGGTTGGCCGCACCGGCACGGGTAAAACTCCCGCGCCCAGTTCCGTCAATTCACTCGCATTGATGATCGGGGCAAAGAGGCCCGGATCGGTCGTGCCTTTGATGGCGACGAAGCTGCCGATTTCCGGCAGGCGTGAACCGCTTTCAGGCATATTCGCCGCATATAATCCGCGCGTCGCATCTTGGATCGTGAAAGCTTGATGGTCTGGCAGCACGCACGTCACCACGCCGCGAAGGTTGACCGGGTAGCCGCGCTGCGCCTCTTCGCGTTTGAGACGATGAACTTCGGCAGCGGTCTTCAAGACGCGCAGTGCATTGGTCCGGTCCGAGGAACCAACGCTGCCTGGCTGACTGGTTTCGAGCAGCTCAATCTGTTTCGCATCTGACACCAGTAAAGTGCCGGCAATGGTTTGTCCTTCAAGCGTGCGCGTGCCGACACAGACTCCGGTGGCGCGAATGTCCTGCCCGATTAAATCCGTCGCGTGAAAACTGCTGCCATCGGCAATCTCGACGTTCATGGTTCCTCCGCTCGAACGGAGTTCTAATTTCAATTCACCGGCGGATTCGCTAGCAAACGTCACCAGACCGGATACTTGCGCCCATTCGCAATCGTCCCTCAATACTTGTCCGAACGCCACCACGCGAGGAGTCGGCAGCGCGGCTTCGCCAGAGGGTTCAATTCGCAACGAAGGCGCATCAATGAACAATTGGCTGCCATCATCCGAACGCGTGTAAAAAGTGTATGAACCATCCTGCGGCACTTCGATAAAACCGCTGAATCTCAAGCCGACGTGATCTGTTCGGGGCAGGACGGTGAGATCAAAGTTTTGAGTCACACCTTTTTTCAGAATGGCCGGCGGCTTGAAGTCCGACAATGATTCACGCAGGACTTCAAAACATTCGTAGTCCAATCCATTCACCAATTGCTTTGTGGCCGTCAGTTCATTGGTTGCCTTGCGAAAGAGAACGCCATCAGGAATTTTCTGGCGCGGCAATCCGGGGCCGCTGAATTGAACTTCCAAACCATATCCGCTGATGCCGTTGAACCAATCAAGATGGAACGGATGTTGTCCTGCCTTCAGCCAGATGGCACCGGATCTTTCTTGCATGGCGTGGACGCCGTCGTTATCCACCACCGCGCCGCAAACTCCTAGAGCTATGCTCCCGCCATTTTGAACCACCGTGCCCTGGCCCATTACCCGCACGCGTTGCCCGGCATGCACGACTTGATCTTTCAAACCCATTTCCAGAAGTGCCGCGCCGGAAGCGTCGTGCAAAACCATTTTCCCAACGGACGGATTGGCCCACCAGACATCGCCCTCCAACCGCACGGGATAGTTGACCAAAGAATTTGTTTTGGGGAGTTGCTGGAGCTGCCAGAGGTTTGTCAGCGTCAAAAAGTCAGATTTATCCGCGAGCGCCATGCAATTGCATACAAACAATCCGAGCCAAAGGAATGCAAAAGCAACAGGGCGCATGAGGTGAGGTTAATGTCTCTGCGTGTAATTTCATAAAGAAAGTTTCAACGCCGACGTGGGCTGACAAACTTTACTCGTGGCTGTTACTGATCAATGCCGCCGTTCGCCACTTCTTGCCAAACCATACATTTCCGTTTGCACATTGTAGCGTGTGACGCTTCGTTCTGAAAACGGAATAAAGCCACCATCAAGCAGTTTTGTTCGGTTTTAGCACGACCGGCTCAAAATTCAGTCGTTCAGCCATCGCCTTCCGATGTTCGTTGGCTAGATGCCCATAAACTTTTCCAATCAGCACGCCGCCATCCTTGGGCCCTACCCAGGCAGCAATCGTCATGAAGTCAATGTCGCTCATAACGCACATTGATAAAAAATGGTGCCGGCAATTGTGAAATTCAAATGCCGGCAGTTTTGCGCGCTCGCGAACCAAAACCAACGATTCACGAAAAGTCTTGGCGGGAAAGTCGTTGTCGCCTCGTTGGGGCGACGGGAAAAGCCATTGTGACACGTCGTGTGACCGCGCCTTCATGTCGAGCAAATGATTCTGCAACTTC
>JAYVQV010000124.1:0-2554 GCA_043776855.1 Limisphaerales bacterium
GGCAGATACGTCGCTTGCTGTCGCGTCACCGACTGGCCGTTCGGCGTGGTGAACGTCGTGCCGACGCTGTGAAACAAACCGCTCGCGTCGTAGAGCATGGCTTGGCTGGCGCTGACTGTGCCTTCGAGCTTGGTGAGCGTTTGACCGAGTTCGGTTTTCCGAAGGTCGTCAGTCAGCGGCTTGACGGTGGAGAGCAAGACACTTTTCGGGTCGCCGAACAGGTCTTCGTAGTGTTTGAACTCGTTGAGTTGATCGGTGAGCGTTTGGATTTGCTGCACCTGGTTCTCAATCATCTGGATGTATTTGGCGATGTCCTCCGCCGCGCTGAGAATCTGCTGCGCGTTGTTCACGGGGTCATAGACGATCCACTGCGCGCGTGCCGAAACAGCGACGCCGAGTGTGACGAGTGCGAGGGCGATTAACTTTTTCATGATGCGTTCTTTTGTTGTCATTTCGTTTGGCGGCGACACGCCGCCATTCACGGAAGGAGTTTTACCAGCAGGCGAAGACGCGAAGATGTATGTGATACACAAAATGCAGGGAAGTCCGTGAAGTGGAAACGCAAAGGGCAAAAGACGGTTTAGCGAGTTCCCCCGTCTAGCATGTAACCGGACTTTTGGCAGAATTCGTTGACTGGTCAATCATTGAAACATCTGACATGATGCGGCCATGATTGACCATCGCAGTGACGCTGGCGGCCAAGGCGGATGCGTTCCTCAAGGGCCGTGGCTATATGTGACGCCGCAGGACGTGAAGAGCATCGGTATGGACGTATTGCGCCATCGCGTGGCCATTACCGAAGAAGCCGATGCCGAGGAAAACATCGGCAAAACGGTCATTCAGAAGATTTTTGATGAACTGCTTGTGTGCCGTGAAAATAAAACTGAATTGTAACACAAAATGATTCGGATTTAATTTCAATATCCGATTGCCCAGCATGAAAAACTTCTTCGCAATGTTCACGCACACGCAATCACCGCGCGCGACTGTATTGGTGCGCTTGATGGTTGGAGCGGTGTTCTTTGAAGAAGGCATCCAGAAATTTCTCTTTCCCGATCTGCTGGGTGCGGGACGTTTTGCCCGCATTGGCATCCCCGCGCCGGAAGTGATGGGAACATTTGTCGGGACGGTGGAAATTGTCTGTGGCGCGATGATTCTGGCGGGCTTGCTCACACGATTGGCAGCCATACCGCTTTTAATCAACATTTCCGTGGCGATTCTTTCCACCAAGATTCCGATTCTGTTGGGACATGATTTTTTGTGTTTTCACGTGGCCAAGCTCGCACGCTACGGCTTTTGGAGCATGGCCAGCGAAGCGCGCACGGATTTCTCGATGCTAATGGGTTTGCTGTTCCTCCTCATCGTCGGCGCGGGAAAATGGTCATTCGACGCTGCGCTGATTCGGCGGTTAAACCCAGGCTCTTCAATCAAATCGTAATATTATGAAAGCAAAGATCGAATCGGGATTGGCGCGACGCGAGTTTCTCAAGCTCGCCGGATTAACGGGGTTGGGATTTGCGGCATCGTCACACACCTTGAAGGCGGACGACATGGCGAATGAGAAAAGTTCACCCGCGCCCTCGCCGGACGGCAAAGCCGATTACAAGCTGCGCATCGGCACGGAACTGATTGAACTCGCACCGGATCAAATCATTTCCACGACGGTCTATAACGGTCAGTTTCCCGGCCCGCTGCTGCGTTTCAAGGAAGGACAGCCGGTGAAAGTGGATATTTTCAACGACACGGACACACCAGAGCAGTTTCATTGGCACGGACAGATGATCCCCGTGGACGTGGACGGCGCGGCGGAAGAAGGCACGCCTTATATTCCCGCGCACGGTATGCGCCGCCTGCAATTCACGCCTCGCCCCGCCGGTTTTCGATTTTATCACACGCATCTAACGCCGCGCAACAATCTCAACCTCGGCCAATACAACGGCCAGGTCGGACCGGTTTACATTGAACCGCGCCACGAACCGGGCGCTTACGATCAGGAAATTTTTCTCACACTCAAGGAATTTGCGCCGGTGTTCAGTCGCGGCGGCGACATGGCGCAGGATTTTCTCGCGGGCGAAGAAATCGAATCGCTGAAAAACGCCGGCGAATCCGCGATGAAAGCGTCGCTCGCTGCCGGAATGCCGCACGGCTACGAAGTCGGCTATTCGTTATTTTCCATCAACGGACGGATGCTCGGCCACGGCGAACCAATTCGCGTCAAGCAAGGCCATCGCGTTTTGTTCCACGTGCTCAACGGCAGCGCCACGGAAATCCGAAGTCTCGCGTTGCCGGGACATCAATTCAAAGTCGTGGCGCTGGACGGCAATCCAGTTCCCCATCCTGCGGAAGTTCCCGTGCTTTGGCTCGGCACGGCGGAACGAATTTCAGCGATTGTTGAAATGAATCATCCCGGCGTGTGGGTTCTCGGCGACACCAACGACGACGACCGCGGGCATGGAATGGGCATCGTCCTCGAATACGCCGGCAAAACCAGCAAGCCGAAATGGAAAAAGCCGCCGGTATCGAAATGGGATTACACGCAGTTCGCTTTGTCGGA
>JAYVQV010000125.1:0-2545 GCA_043776855.1 Limisphaerales bacterium
GTGTTTCCGAAAAAACATTTTCACCCTACCTGACCTAGAACTATTGACACACCGATTTTCACACTGCCACTGACCAACTACTAATGACACTTGCCCGTCTATCCGTGGTTGAAAAAGTTATTGCGCGAGCGTTTTATTTTTTGCGCGGGATTCTTCCATCAATTTCACTTTGAATTTTTTGAATTCCTCCTGCAAGCGCGTGTCTGCCGTGGCGAGGATTTGCGCGGCGAGGATTCCCGCGTTGCGTCCGCCGTTGATGGCGACCGTGGCGACCGGCACGCCGGGCGGCATTTGCACCATCGAGAGCAGCGAATCAATGCCATCGGTGGATTTGCCGAGGATGGGCACGCCGATGACGGGCAGGGTGGTGAACGCCGCCGTGACGCCCGCCAGATGCGCCGCGCCGCCCGCGCCGCAGATGAAAACCTTGATGCCGCGCGCCGGGGCGCTGGTGACGTATTCTTCGAGACCATGCGGGTCGCGGTGGGCGGAGATGACCTTGGCTTCGCTGACGACGCCAAAATCTTTCAGGGCTTCAGCGGCGAGTTTCATCGTGGGCCAGTCAGAATCGCTGCCCATGAGAATGCCGACTTGAGGAGAATGGTGGTTGCTCATTAAAAATGTAAAAAGTTTTTTAGTTTTGGACGCGCAGAAATTATCAATTGGCAGTCCGCGCCGCAACTCTCGTGAAGCGTCTATGGCATTTCATTTTGAAATTGGCGCACGCTGCAAACTTGACGCCGCCGGTTCCCTCTCCCCCTTGGGGGAGAGGGAAAAAAATCCGGGCCGCGTCCTAATTTCGGAGCGCGGCTCTGTGAGCCGCAGCCGCACCGAAGCGGCGAGGCGCGCTGATTCTTGCCAACACGCATGGCTGGCGAAGCCGCTGCGGGTCACAGACCCGCGCTCCGATTTCAAATCAGGACACTGCCAAAATCCGTCGCGGTGTGCCAGGGTTATTGCGATTTGCCATAGTCGCAAGCGCGGCGGGCGGGGCAGGGGGCGGCGTAAATGAAAACGGCGCGGTAACCAGCCGCGCCGTTTTCATTTTCGAACCCAACTCAACCCAACCTCGTTGCCGGGATTTTATCCCAGGTTCTGGATAGCACAT
Organism: Limisphaerales bacterium; assembly: GCA_043776855.1. Taxonomy (GTDB): domain Bacteria; phylum Verrucomicrobiota; class Verrucomicrobiia; order Limisphaerales; family UBA11358; genus UBA11358. Next base: position 1,109 of record JAYVQV010000125.1, read on the forward strand.
CGTCCAACCGAGACTTTGCTTTAGATTTTCCCGCGCCCGATTAAACTGCCCGCGTGAACAAGCACGAACGCATCGCCGAACTCGCCAAAACTTTTTCCAGCGACGGCGTGGACCCGCGCTACGCCGGTTACTTCGCGCTGTTCAACCAGCAGAAATTTTACGAGGCGCACGACATCCTCGAAGACCTCTGGCTGCCGGATCGTCAGGGCGTGAATGGAAATTTTTACAAAGGTTTGATTCAACTGGCGGGCGCGTTCGTGCATTTGCAAAAGCAACGGCTGCGTCCGTCGGCGGCCTTGTTCAAGCTCGCGCAGGCCAATCTGGAAAAGTATCCGGCGCTCCACGAAAAATTAAATCTCGCCGCCGTGCAGCAACTCATCGCTGGCTGGCTGTGGCAATTGGAGAAAGATGAATTCACCGTCAACCCGCTGACGAACGGGATGCCCCCGCAGCTCGCGCTGCAAAAATGAAGCGGTTGAAATTGACCGCTCCGGTTTAATTGCAATTCTTTATGAGCCAGAAAACCATCGCCATCCTCAATCCGAACTCCGAAGTGGAAAGCAGTGGCGGTGCGAAATGGTCGGGTGGTAGCGGCGGGCATCCTGCCTGCCGTAGAGGGCGGCTTCCAGCCGCCCGGTTGGGGCGTGGATTTTGAAAGCGGCGTGGGATTTTTTCCAGCACCCGACGATGCGCGACGTTTTTTCCGCCGGGCTGGAAGCCACGGCTCTACGGCAGGCAGGATGCCCGCCGCTACTACGCCACTCGCCGACCGCACCTTGGTTTCAACTTCGGCGTTCGGGATTAAGGAAGACACTGGCGGAGCATCCGTTTGGGACCATCAAGCGGAACTTTGGCTACACGCATTTTATGCTCAAGGGGCTGACCAAGGTGCGCACCGAATGGAGCCTGATCGCGCTGGCGTATAACTTGAAGCGGGTGTTGAACCTGGTGAGCTTTCAAAAACTGATGCAAGCCGTGGCGTAAAAGCCCCGGCGGCGGGATTTTTTGCCAACTCCGGTTGCCAGCGGCGGGGTAACGCGCCAGATAACGCGGGGAGCAGAATCTTTCAGCGGACGGGGGAAAGTTTTTTACCAGCCGGAATTTTTCCAACGCCACCATCAATCCACCCGCGCACCGAGAGTTTTTACACAGGCTCGTGATGTATTAGGCTGCAAAAGCGTGTCAAAGGTATCTCTGCAAAGTTACGCCTCCCCCGCTTTGTTTATCCGACTCAAGTTTCAGAATTACTTTCTCAAACTCTATTTTGTAAAGACCAAATTTCTCCTTAAGGTTCTTAAGCTCCGTATTCGTCTCTTGAATTTCCAATTTGAGATTTTCTATCACTACTGTCCCGTTTAGCTTTTGATGACAGCGATTGCACCATTGTAAAAACTGGATAAAACCGCTGTCCGGTCATTTTTTGATTTCAATTCGGCG
>JAYVQV010000126.1:0-9871 GCA_043776855.1 Limisphaerales bacterium
GGTGCAAATCGGCAAAGTCGGCGGCGACAAGCTGACGGTGAAAACCGCCAGCGGCGAATTCTCCGCCCCGCTCACCGAACTGCACGACCCGTGGTGGAATAGCATCGCCCGCGCGATGGCGTGAGTTTATTGCTTGTGCTTGGCTGCGGATTTCCGCTTGAAATTAAAACGAAGTGCGGCAAGTTGTTTGGCATGAATCTAAAAATCGTTTTGGAACCCGGAGAGGACGGCTATTTTGTGGCGCACTGTCCTTCGCTGAAAAGCTGCTGGTCGCAGGGCAAGACGCGCGAGGAGGCGTTGCAAAACATTCGCGAGGCCATTGACCTGTATCTTGAGCCATCACCCGCCGAATTGATTCTGAACGATGAGCGTGAAGTCGTGGACATGATGGTATGAAATTGCCGCTGCTGTCAGGACGGCAGGTTTTGACGGCGCTGCAACGGCTCGGATTCGCCGAGGTTCATCGCAAAGGCAGTCATGTGAAAATGCTGCATTCCGACGGACGCCGGATTGTTTTTCCGTTTCACGCCGAGGTGGACCGCTACACGCTCAAAGGCGCGTTGCGCGACGGCGGAGTGGAATTGGAAGATTTTCTGAATGCGGTAAAATAGTAGTGCAGATTGTCCGGCTCGGCGGCGACAAGCTGACGGTGAAAACCGCCAGCGGCGAATTCTCCGCCCCGCTCACCGAACTGCACGACGCCTGGTGGAACAGCATCGCCCGCGCGATGGCGTAAAATGAAACTTCAACGACCAAGAGCGGAATCAGGGTTCTCGTTGGTTGAACTCTTGGTCGTTATTGCCATCATCGGAATTTTGGCGGTGCTTTTACTGACGGCATTGTCTCGCGGTTTGGGAACAGCAAAACGAATCAGTTGCGTCAACAATGTCCGGCAGCTTGGTCAGGCCATGCTGCAATTTGTCGGCGACAAGCACGCCTATCCTCTCGATACAAATCCAGATTTTGACAAAGGCAAATACCTTGGTTACTTCGATTTTTGGATTATCGCCTTGGAACAAGAACTAGGAAAAGAAAGTGACTCGCATAATACGTCCTTTGAAACCAAAGGAATTTGGAAATGTCCGTCACTAAAGCTTCCTGCAAACTTTCCGACGAACAGCGTGTATGTCTCCTACGGCTATAACACCTACGGAATGCGGGCAGGCAAAGCAGATACAAACTCCTTGGGAATTGGCAGGCAATTTGGAATGTCAAAAATTTCCGCACCGCCCGTGCATGAATCGGAGGTTGCAAGCCCCGCCGAAATGATGGCCATCGGCGACGGATTTTTTGGGACCGGCAAATTAGTGTTCGGAGGCGAGTCATTGCTCATGCGCTCTCCAGATGTCCCGCCTTATCCAACGGGCAACGAACCGATTTCCCGCCACCAAAGCAAAGCCAACGTGGTCTTTTGCGACGGCCACGTTGAATCACCGACGCTGAAGTTTCTGTTTGAAGACACCAGCGACGCGGCGTTGTCCCGCTGGAATCGCGATCATCTGCCGCATCGGGAAAAATTGACACCGTAAATTCAAAGCGGTGGAGGGCCACCGCACTCCAAAACGCTGGCGCGAATATCCACGGCCCAGGTAAGCGCGAAGCGTCTTGGAGTGCTCCAGTTCTCTGGAGCTTTTCCCCGGCGCTAGCAAAGCCAACGTGGCCTTTTGCGACGGCCACGTCGAATCGCCGACGCTGCAATTTCTGTTTGAAGACACCAGCGACAACGCCTTGAGCCGCTGGAATCGCGACCATCTGCCGCACCGCGAAAAATTGTCGCCGTAAAAAACATTGCGGGTGTTTTCTCAACCTCTTGTCCCAACATCGCCACGGTCAAAGCGGCAGAGGACTGCCGCAGTCCAAGACGCTATCGCGATGTTCCAATGCTCGGATGAACGCGCAGCGTCTTGGAGTGCTCCAGCCCTCTGGAGCTTTTCCCCAAGCGCCAGTGACGCGACATATTTGTAGAATCACAACCACCAAATGAAAAAGCTCCGTTAGGAGCGGCATATTCTTCGCCGACGCCCATGAGGTCGCTCCTGACGGAGCTGGATAAATTCATGGGAATGTTTTTCTACAAATATTTCGCCCCTGACGGGGCTGGGAAAATTGAATCCCGCTTGCAAAGCCGTCGGGAGCGGCTAGTTTTTCAGCATGAGCACGCTGGTTGAAATTCAAGATGCCGTCACCCACCTGCCGAGCAACGAGCGCAAAGCGTTGCAGTTCTGGCTGAATTCCCAAGCCGAGCCGGAGTTGTCGGCGCAAGAGGAGCAACGCCTGCTGCGTTCGCTGGACGAAGCCATCCGCGACATTGACGCGGGCAAGGGAATTTCGCTGGACGAAGTGCGCCAACGCGTCGGCTCATGGGCTGCAAAATAATCTTCTCGCCGCAGGCCATTGCGGACTTGGAGGCGGCGGTTCGCTTCATCGCGGTGGACAATCCCGCAGCCGCCGTGCGCGTGGGCAACGCCCTGATTGATCGCGCCGCCATCCTCGAAAGTTTTCCGCTCGTCGGTTCGGTTTATCCCAAACGTCCCGGCGTGCGCAAACTAGTTTCGCGGCCTTACCTGATTTTCTACCGTTTCCGCAAAACCGAAAACGTCGTGGACATCCTGCGTTACTGGCATGGCTCGCGCGGAGAACCGGAGCTGTGACGTTCGGTTCGCCGCTGCGTGCCGCCTCATTCACATTGGCAAACGCGAGTTTCGTCCGTAAGCTGCCAACTCGTGATAATGCCATGTTGCCGCACCGCCAACCCGCCTCAATCCTTCCGCCGCCATGCCGCTGACCGTCGCTGATTTTGCGGGCTTCAAGCTCGATGCGGCGGCGCGGCGGCTGAAATCCTTCGACGCCTCCACGCGCAGAAAGGGCGAGGATTATTTTTTCAACGACGCAGTGAAGTCGGTGGAGTGTCGTGTGCCGGGCCGCACTTACACGGCGCTGGTGCAGGGCAGCGACGAATACGTCGTGACGTTTCATTGGGATGCCGGCGCGTGGGTTTCGGAATGCACCTGTCCGGTGGAATTTGAGTGCAAGCACACCTACGCCGCGCTGAAGCAACTGCTCGTGGAACATTCCAGCGCGATGGTCGCGGGTTTGAGCGCGACGCCCGCGCGGCAGGAACTTGGAAAAAAAAATCCCGCCCGCCATGCCGCAGGCCAGTTCAGCAAATTCGGCCAGACCGTTCTTGAAAAACTTGGCCGCGCGCCCACGCCGGACGAGGCGCGCTGGCTGAAAAATATCGCCAAGCTCCACAAACGTGCGCTCACCCAAAATTATTTGTATGAGCAGGACTTCGCCCAGTTCGGCGTGGGCCGTCTGGGGTTCAGCTATTATCAGACGTTTTATTTTCCGGGCAACGTGCCGCGCGACGAGGTGGAGTTCTGGAACTTCATCGCGTTTCACCTCGTTGAAAAACATAAAATCAAGCTGCCGGAATTTCTGGAGCCGTTCACGGATTTTGAGGAACTGCGCGCGCAGCAGCGCCGCGCGCAGCGCAAGGCGGAGATTGACCAGTGGTCGCAAACGCTCGGCCAGCTTGCCAATTTTTCCCCGCCCCGCGCGCCCACCGACGACCTGCCGCTGGAACTCCGCGTCCGCTTGCTGCGCGACAAAATTATTTTTGAAACGCGCGGCTCGCCGGAAGAAAAATGGTCGCCCGTGAAGCAGTCGCACTTCCGCGATTTCGACGGCCATCTCGCGGTGCGGCTCACGCACGAAGCGTCGCTGCTGTGGCTGCCGTTCGCGCAGCGTGCGGCCACGGGCAATTCCGTGAATCTCCACTACTACGACACGCAGACCGCGGCGCAGGTGGGCCGCTGGTTCCGTGCGCCGCAACTGCGCGCGCTGCTCGCGGATGAGAACGGCGGGCCGCTCGTCTTCCATGACGCGCCGCTGCGCTGGGACATCGCGCCGCCGGAAAACGCCGATGGCGACTATGTTTTTTCACTCGTGCAGGCGAACGGCGAAAAGCTGCCGGAAGTTTTTCTCGTGGCCGACGCGGGCAAAGTTTTTTATTTCACGTCGCTCGGCGTGTTCGCCGGCCCGCCGTTTGAGCCGCAGGTCATGTCGGGGAAAAATGCGACGCGGATTCCGGCCAAGTCATTTGAATCCGCTGGCGGACTGCGGCTCATTGAACGGCTCCGCGCCGAGCCGCCGCCGCGACTCGCCGCGCTCGTGCAGACGGTGAAAATGCTCCCGCTCGTCCGCGCCGAACTCAAGGCCCACGGCCCCGGCTTTCCCGAAATCTGCCGCGTGGAACTGCTCGCGGGTTCGGACGATGGAAAATTTTCCGAGCACTGGACTCACAACGGCTGGGCGGACACGAATAATTCTTTTGAGCGGGTTCAGAAAAAATCCAAACAACTTTTGCGTTACGACCGTTCGGCGGTGGACGGCCTCGTGCCGCCGCTGGTGGCCGGCGGCTTCAGGTGGGAATTTCATCATCAGGCCTGGACGCTGAAGCTCTCGAAAAAATTTGCGGAGACGTTCGTGACGTTTCTCAAGGCGCTGCCGGCGGACGCGCGCATTGAACTGCGCGGCGAACTGGCGTCGTTTCAAAACGCGGAGGTCGCGGGCAAAATCCGGCTCGATGCGAGCGAGGACGGCATGGATTGGTTCAATCTCCGCGTGCTGGTGGACGTGAACGACGCGACGCTCACGCCGGAGGAAATCAAATTGCTGCTCGACGCGAAGGGCAACTGGGTGCGGCTGGACAAAAAGGGCTGGCGTAAATTAGAATTTACTTTGAGCGAGGAAGAAGATCAGGAACTCGCGCGGCTCGGCCTCACGCCGCACGAACTGACGAGCGAACCGCAGCGGCTGCACGCCTTCCAACTGGCGGACAAGGCGGCGCGGAAATTTCTCCCGGCGGAGACGTGCGAACGCATTGAGCGGCGCGTGTCGGAATTGCAAACGCGCGTCACGCCGGAAATTCCCGCCGTGATCCAGGCGGAGATGCGTCCGTATCAGCGCGATGGTTTTCATTTTCTCTGCTACTTGAGCACGAATCGTTTCGGCGGAATTCTCGCGGACGACATGGGCTTGGGTAAAACGTTGCAGACGCTCGCGTGGCTGGCGTGGGTGCGGAGTGGCACAGGCTTCCAGCCTGTGAGTTCCTTGCCGGTCAATGCGGAGGCGCAAACAGAAACACACAGGCAAGATGCCTGTGCCACTAGCCTCGTCGTCTGCCCCAAGTCCGTCGCGGATAACTGGCACGCGGAGGCGCAGAAGTTTTTTCCAACGCTCAAAGTCCGCTGCTGGTCGGCGAGCGAATTGAAATCGTTCGCGCCCATGCTGGCCTCGGCGGATTTGCACGTTCTCAATTACAGCCAGCTTCGCGTGGTGGGCGAAGATTTGGTGCGCGAAAAATTTCACGCCGTCATTTTGGACGAAGGGCAATACATCAAAAATCCATCGAGCCAGACCGCGCACATCGCGAAGCAGTTGCGCGCGGAGCATCGTTTGATTTTGAGCGGCACGCCGATTGAGAACCGGCTGCTGGATTTGTGGAGCCTGATGAGTTTCGCCATGCCCGGCGCGCTCGGCAGCCGCGCAGAGTTTCAAAAACTTTACGACGCGAAGAACGATCCGTTCGCGCGGCAGCGTTTGTCGGCGCGCGTGCGGCCATTTTTAATTCGCCGGACAAAAGCGCAGGTCGCGCGTGATTTGCCGGATCGCGTGGAGGAAGATTTGTTCTGCGAACTCGAAGGCGAACAGAAAACACTTTACCGCGCTGAACTGAAACGCGCGCAGGCCATGCTGCTCGGCATCAAAACGGCGGCGGCATTGAACAAGGAGCGGTTTAATTTTCTCACGTCGCTGCTGCGGCTGCGGCAGATTTGTTGCCACACGAAATTGGTGAAGCCGGATTCAAAAGCGCCGAGCGCGAAAGTGGAGGCGCTGTTTGAAACGCTGGAACCGCTGATGGCGGAAGGCGAAAAAGTTCTGGTCTTCTCGCAGTTCGTGGGGCTGCTGGACATTTTGCGCGGCGAGATCAAGGAGCGCGGCTGGAAACATTGGTATCTGGCCGGCGACACGGAAAATCGCGGCGACCTCGTGAAAGATTTTCAGGCGGCGGAAGGCGCGGGGGTGTTTTTAATTTCGCTCAAGGCGGGCGGCTTTGGATTGAACCTCACGGCGTCGAGCTACGTCGTGCTGTTTGATCCGTGGTGGAATCCGGCGGTGGAGAACCAGGCGATTGACCGCACGCACCGCATCGGGCAGACGCAGAAAGTCATCGCGTATCGCCTGCTCATCAAGGACAGCATCGAGGAAAAAATCCGCGCGCTGCAAAAGCAGAAAAGCTCGCTGGCGAACGACGTGCTGGGCGAGGAAAAATTTTCGCAGGGCTTGTCGCTGGACGATCTGAAATTTTTGCTGGCGTAGCCTTTACACAGGCAAGATGCCGGCTCCGCTCCGCTCGCCGGACTGCACGACGCGTGGTGAAACAGCATCGCCCGCGCGATGGCGTAATCACTCGCCATCGTTGCCAATCGTTTCCGTTGGGCAGGAAGCTCGCGCTTCTTCAGCTTGCGCTATTTCTTCTGGTGTTTGCGGCTGTTTGAAAACATACGAATAGCCGCCATCATCCTGTCGGGTGAACGACTTTGGTGCAATTTGCCGACACAAGTCGCAATCAATGCAGGTATTGTCTGCATAGTATTTGCCAAGGACGTTTTCTGGATTCTTTAGATGTTTGTCTGCCATATTTTTCCTTTCACGCCGGAACTTTGCCGCAGAATCAGTATTGAGTGAAATTCATTAGTATCATAGACTGATGCGTAATGTGAATGATTACCTGAACACCACGCCGTTCGACCTTTACGAACTGTCGCTGTTTCATCTCGTCGTAAAGCACCGCAGCTTTACGAAAGCAGCGGAGATCGCCGGGTTGACTCAAAGCGCCATCACGCGGCAGATGCAGGGAATGGAGGATAGTCTCGGAATTGATTTGCTCGAACGCACAACGCGCAGCGTGCGCGTGACACAGGCCGGAGAATTTCTCTTTCACGAATCTGCCAAGCTGCTCGGTGATGTGGATAATTCGCTACGCCGGTTGAAGGAAGATTTCGCTAACACCAAAAAGGAAATCCGCATCGGCGTTTCACGCTCCATCGGGTTGGCGTATCTACCGGGATTTTTTCATGCGAACCTGCGGCGCGGTTTGCAAGCGAGCTATCGCGTGACTTATCAACCGAGCGCGGACATTCTCTCGGCGCTCGAAGCGAACGAACTGGATTTGGGCGTGCTGTGTCCGCCGCCGCGCTTGCCGAAAACTTTGACGGTCACGCACCATTTCACCGATGCGTTCACACTCATCGCGTCGGCGGAATCGGCGGAAGGTTTTCAAGCGCTACCAAAATCAAAAGCCGCGCGGCTGACTTGGCTTCAGAAACAATCTTGGCTGTTGCTGGAAGAATCTACGAATACAGGGCGAGCGCTGCGGAAATGGATGTCCCGCTCCGGCCTAAAGATTGAACCCGCGATGCAACTTGATAGTTTCGACCTCATCATCACACTCGTCTCGCTTGGCATGGGCGTCAGTTTTGTGCCGATGCGGGCGCTGGCGCTTCATGGGCAAAAGAAAAGTCTGGCGCGGCTGCACCTGCCAGATCGCTTTGAGCGCGAATTGGTAGTCGTGACGCGAAGACATCGCAAGCAGCCGAAACATCTGGCTGAATTTGTTGGCAACATCCTCTTTGGATAATTTTTTATGTCACCGCTCGCGCATCTCATCGGAAGCTGGCTAGTCGCTTCGGCAACCACCAACCATCCGCGCGACCGCAAACTGGTGACGCTGGCGGGAGTTTTACCGGATGCAGACGGACTGGGAGTAATTCCTGACGTGATCGGTTCGTGGGTTTCCGGCAAGGAATGCACGTTCCAATATTATCAGCAGTATCATCACATCCTGCTGCATGGCTGGCCGGGCGCGATTCTGGTTTCTGTCCTGCTCGCATTTTTCGCTCGGAAAAAATGGCGCGTCCTATTTTTGTGCCTGCTCACATTTCATCTGCATCTGGTTTGCGATCTGATCGGCTCACGCGGCCCGACGGTCGGCGACTTCTGGCCGATTTGTTATTCCGAACCGTTGTTCCGCCTTCCGATTTGGTTTTGGAAAAGGCAATGGCGGCTGGATGGCTGGCAGAACCAAATAATTTTTGCGACACTGCTGGCCGCTTCAATCTGGCTGGCGGTCAAACGCGGCTATTCCTTCGTTGAAGTTGTCAGCGCGCGCGCCGACAAAGTTTTTGTGCAAGTTCTCCGCAAATGGTTTGGCAAGGCGGCAAAATAGTTTTAGCCAAACTCTTGCGTGTGTTTCGCGTGGTTCGCGGTTAAAATAATTCCGTGAAACCGCTCGCGGATTGCAAACTTTACACGTTCGTGGACACGGCCTACCTGCATGGCCGCGCGCCGGAACTCGTCGCGCAACAACTTTGCGATGGCGGCAGCGACTTGATCCAGTTGCGCGCGAAAAATTATTCACCCGATGACATCCGGCGCATGGCGGAAAAGATTTTGCCGGTCACGCGCCGCGCAAACGTCGGCCTCGTCATCAACGACCATTTGGAAATCGCCAAGGAGATCGGCGCGGACATCTGCCATCTGGGGCAGGAAGATTTTTTTGACGGCGGATATAAAAATGTTTCCGAACTCCCGCCTTCGCCTCGCTTCGACGCGGCAAACAAAATTCAAAATAATAAATTGAAAATCGGTTTGTCCACGCACGCACCCGCACAAGCGCAACGGGCGTTGGAAGCTGACGCTGATTACATCGCCATCGGACCGATTTTTGCCACTGGCACGAAGCCGACGGCCAAGCCGGTGACGCTGGAATACGTCCGCTGGGCGGCGCAAAACGTAATCGTGCCGTGGTTCGCCATTGGTGGAATTAATCTTCAAACGATTGATGAAGTTCTGGCGGCAGGGGCGAAACGGATTTGCGTCGTCTCGGCGATTCTCAATGCGCCGGATGTGGCGAAGGCTTGCGCGGAATTTAGGGACAGGCTGCGGTGAACTCGGCGGTGATTCCAACTCCACACTTTTCAAACCGTTGGCTTCTGACTATGCTTCCGTTTCCATTTTGAGCTTCGACGGGGTTTCGCCGGCGCGGTTCACATAAAATTTGCATGGCATTGATCGTCCAAAAATACGGCGGCACATCGGTCGGCAACACTGACCGCATCAAGAACGTCGCCAAACGCGTCGCGGAATACCGTTCGCGCGGCGACCAGGTCGTTGTCGTCGTCTCGGCGATGAGCGGCGTGACCGACGGCCTCATCAAGCTCGCGAAAGACCTCGCGCCGTTGCCGAGCGAACGCGAGATGGACATGCTTCTCGCCACGGGCGAACAGCAGACCATCGCGCTCACGGCCATCGCGCTGCACACGATTGGCGTCGGCGCGGTTTCGATGACGGGCGCGCAGGCGGGCATCACGACCGACGGCGTTCACACGAAGGCGAAGATCCACAACATCACGCCGAAACAAGTTCACGAGGCGCTTGATGCGGGCAACGTCGTCATCGTGGCCGGTTTTCAAGGCGAGACGGCGGCGGGACAAATCACCACGCTTGGCCGTGGCGGTTCGGATTTAACAGCGATTGCGCTGGCCGCTGCGTTGAAGGCTGATCTCTGCCAGATCTATACGGACGTTGACGGCGTTTATACGACCGATCCGCGCATCGTGCCGACGGCGAAGAAGCTTTCGGAAATTTCCTACGACGAAATGCTCGAACTCGCCAGCCTCGGCGCGAAAGTGATGCAGAGCCGCTCGGTTGAATTTGCCAAAAAATTTGGCGTGGTGTTTGAAGTCCGCTCCAGTTTGAACGACAACCCCGGAACTATTGTGAAAGAAGAAACGAAAAGCATGGA
>JAYVQV010000127.1:0-2536 GCA_043776855.1 Limisphaerales bacterium
AAAATCCAGTTCTGGCTCGCCCCCGCCGCGCTGCGCGGCCTCGCACTGCGCGAAGCCCTCGTGTGGCTGCTGCTCGCCGGCCTCACCGTCGCCCAAATCATAGTGCTGCTCAAGCTGCGGTAATAAATCCGTCCGCTGCTAGATTCACGGACGGTTAAAACCGAATTCCGAAATGGGCTAACCGCAAAGAGCGCAAAGAACGCAAAAGGCAGACCTTCGGGGTGGAAACGCCAGTGCCAGGAATTGTCCGCGCAACTTTTTACCCAAACGCATCCCAGTCTTTGCGCTCTCTGCGCTCTTTGCGGTTCATTTCGGTTTTCGGGTTCAACCCTCTGTAACCGACGACGTGGGGCGGCGCAAATTAAACTCCCCCAAGAATCAAACGCCGCGAACTGGAGTTGCGGCGGCTGATTTATTTGATCCGCACTGGCCGCCTCACTTCACCGGCGAAAGATCGTTGCCGATGGCGCGTTCGAACTTGGCGCGGGCAGCGGCGTAGTCGTGTTCGGCGGTAATCTGCGTCGTGCGCGCCTGCGTGAGCGCGGTCTCGGAGTTCAGCACGTCGAGCTGCGTGCTGGTGCCGGCTTCGGCGCGAGCCTTCGCCTCGCGCAACGCCTCATCCGCCTGCTCCTGCACCTTCGCCTGCGAGTCGAGCGTCTCGCGCGCCTGCACCAGGTCGGAATACGTCGTGCGCACGCCGAGTTCGATCTGCCGCTGCTGGTCGGTGAGTTCGGTTTTGGATTTTTCCAACTGCGCGTTGGCCTGCTTGACGCGGCCGTAAGTCGCCCCGCCGTCAAAAATATTCCATTGCAACTGCGCGCCCGCGTTCCAGCCGTGGATGTCGTGGTCGAGCGTGACCGGCGGCGTGAAGCGCGCATTGAACCAGTCGTAGCCGGCGAACAAGGAAACCACCGGCTGATAACCGGAGCGCGCGTTCACCACGTTCAGTTTTTGCAGATCCACCGTGCGGCGCAACGCCTCCAATTCCGTGCGCTTGAGCAACGCCTGCTGAATCACGTCCGGCAAATTCACCGCCAACGGCGCAGTGTTGAAACCATCGGTAAGGTTCAGCGGAATATCGTCCCAGATTTCGCGCGGCAAATCGTAGCCCAGCAAATTCGCCAGATTGTTTTTGGAAATGCGATAGCCGTTGCGCGCCTGAATCAAGGCCGGACGTTCGTTGGCCACGGCCACTTCCGCGCGCAGCAGGTTGAACTTCGGCACCGTGCCCGCGTCGAGGCGATGTTGCTGGTCTTCGCGTTCTTTTTCCAAAAGTTTCACCGAAGCCTCGCGCACGACGACCTGCTGCGCGGCGAGCAGCACACGGTAGTAAGCGAGCCGCACTTCCAGCAGCGTGTCGGCCACGGCGGTCTGATAAATAGCGAGCGACTGCTTCTTCGTGGTGCCGGCGGATTTCAGCGCGGCAATATTTCGCCCGCCGTCGTAAATGATTTGCTCAATCTTGATGCCCGCGTTCCAGTTCTGCTGCGGCTGCGAAAAAAACGGATTGTTTTCAACTGCCGCCGGGTCGGTGGCTTTGTATTGCCCGCTCGCCGAGACTTGCGGCAACGCCACGGCTCGCGTCTGGATGACCAGCCCCTGCGCCGCTTCGAGGTCGTTCTTCGCCTTTAGAATCGTGGCGTTTTGCAGGAGCGCGGTGTTGAGCGCGTCCGGCAGCGAGAGCGGGCGCGTGAGCCACGCGGGCAGATTAGTGTCGGCGGCGCGACTGGAATTGACCGCCAGCAAAACGGCGGTGATGAGGGGGAAGGAAAAACATTTCATGGTGGCCATCAGGACTGGGGAGCGCGCCCGCCCCGGGCGCAGCGAACCGCGCCCTCGCGGTTCGCCGGAGGACGCGGATATTTTTGAGCGCAGGAAAACTCGCGACGCCTCCGGGTTCGGCGCGAGGGCGCGCCGAATCGCAGCCGGGGCGGCTGCGCTCCCCAATCCAATTTCACAGCCATGTTTGAAAAGTTTATTCATAAATTTTGCTTCAGCGTTTCTTGTCGGAAAAATTTTTCAGTGCGGCGAGAGAAAATTTCGTGATGTGGGCCGCCAGTTTTTCGATGGCCGCTGCATCTGCCGCCGGTTTCCCGGCCAGCCGCGCCACCACCGGGCCGCAGTGATGGTAAAACACACACTGGCTCACCACGCTAAACGCGCAAGGTCGCACGCGTTCGTCGTCCGGCTTGCAGCCGAGAATGTCCGCGACAATTTTGTTTAGTTGCCCGGCCATCGGGCGGATGAATTCCTCCACCAGCGAATCCAGCGCGGCGGTCGGCTCGATCATCTCGCGCGACATCAGTTTGCCGTGACACGCCGTCGGGCTGTCGTCGAAAATCCGCAGCAGAAACGAATGGATGAACGCGCGCAACTTCTGCTCCGGCACTGCGTCCGCCGCGACGCCTTGGAAGGGCGGATATTTTTCCAACGCGCGCGAGTGCGCGTGACGCAAGACATCCGCGTAGAGCTTTTCCTTGTCGCCGAAATGGTAATTGATCGCCGCGATGTTCGCGCCTGCCCGTCGGCAAATTTC
>JAYVQV010000128.1:0-2535 GCA_043776855.1 Limisphaerales bacterium
TTCCAGCCTGTGAGTTCATTTTCCTGAACTCACAGGCAAGATGCCTGTGCCACTTCGGAGTTCGGGTTTAAGCCGAATCCATGCAGTTAAAAATGGGGAGCACAGCCGCCCCGGCTGTCGTTCGGCGCGCCCTCGCGCCGAACCCGAACGCACGAAGGCCAACCGATTGGTGTTTGGTTTTCGTCCGCCCGGGCGGGTCGCGTGGGCGCGACCCGCTGCGCCCGAGGCGGGCGCGCTCCCCAATGCAACGGCATGGTTCCGGTTAAGCCGGCGAGGACGAGGAGGATTGCCCAAGCACAGTGTCAAGCTGCACCCGCAAATGAGGGCACTGCCGATTTTTTTGTGCCACGGCGGCGGGGTTTGTTGTATAAACCGGCCATGCCCCACGCCGGTGAAAAATCATTTTCTGAAACGCCGCCGCTTCCGCTCTGGCTGCGGATGGGGCTGCTGTGCCTCGGCTATTTCGTGTGCGCGTGGCTGGGGCGGGCGCTCTCGCCGGCGGGCGGCACGGCGGTGAGTTTCTGGCTGCCGGGCGGGCTGTATGTGGCGGTGCTGCTGGTGAATCCCACGCGCGACTGGCCGTGGCTGATGGCGGCGGTGCTGCCGGCCAACCTCGGCTTTGATTTGCTGCATGACCCGAACCCGCACTGGCTGATGCTGGCGGGTTTTTGCGCGGCAAATGTTTTTCAGGCGGGGGCGGGCGCATGGCTGGTGCGCCGGTTCATCGCGGAACGGCCGGCGCTGCGGTCGTTGAAGGAATTTTTCGGGCTGCTCGGTTTGGTGGGATTGGCGGCGGCGGTGAGTGCGGCGGCGGGGACGGCGGTGTTGGTGGCGATGAAATTTGCGCCGTCGTTCTGGCCGGCCTGGCAGGTGTGGTGGGGCGGCAATGTGATGGCGGTGCTGGTGCTCTCGCCGCTGGTGCTGGTCTTTGGCTGGCGGCGGACCCGCGCAGCGCTGGTGGCGGGCTGGACGCCGCTGCGGATTTTGGAGGCGGCGGTGGTGTATGGCGGGATGCTGGCGTTCCTGTGGTTTGTGCTGGTGGCGGGCAAGGGCATCGGTTCGCCGAAAATTCCCGTGCTGATTTTCGTGCTGTGGGCGGCGCTGCGGTTCGGCCTGCCGGGCGCGACGGTGATGGTTTTTCTGCTGGCGGTCGCGTCGTCTTTTTTGACGACGCATTATCTGCGCGGGCTTTCGCCGGAGGAAATCAGGACGGGCAGCTATGTGTTCACGCTGCAAATTTTCGTGGCGGTCACGGCGATTGTCGCGATGGTCCCGACCATTGTGCTGGCGGAGCGGGACCGGGCGCTGGCGGCGGAACGCGCCGGCGAGGAACAGCTCCGCGCCACGCTGGAAAACACTCCCCATGTGGCGGTGCAATGGTTCGACCGCACGGGCCGGGTGAGGTATTGGAACCGCGCTTCGGAAACGATGTATGGCTGGACGGCGGCGGAGGCGCAGGGCCAGACATTGGGTGAAATGATTTTCACCCGGGAGCAGGCGGACGGCTTTGTCGCCGTGCTCGCACAGATTGAAAAATCGGGCCAGCCGGTCGGCCCGGTGGAGTTTTCTTTCCGCCGCCGCGACGGCAGCGTGGGCGTGCTGCTGTCCACCCTGTTTCAAATTCCGCAGGCCAGCGGCGGGCCGTGTTTTGTGTGCATGGATGTGGACCTGACGGAGCGGAAGTTTGAGGAGGAGTTGAACCGCACGCAGATGGCGGTGCTGGAAATGATTTCAACGGGGCAGCCGTTCAAGGAGACGCTGGCCGCGCTGCTCCGGCTGATCGAGGCGCAATCGCCAGATATGCACACGTCCATCCTGCTGCTGGATGCGGACGGCGTCCACATGAGGCACGGGGCGGCTCCGTCGTTGCCGGGGGAATATGTGCGGGCGATTGACGGGTTCGCCATCGGTCCGGCGGTGGGCTCCTGCGGCACGGCGGCGTGGCGGCGCGCGGCGGTGTATGTGGCGGACATTGAGAACGACCCGTTGTGGGCGGCGTTCAAGCAGCTCGTGCTGCCGCACGGGTTGCGCGCGTGCTGGTCCACGCCGGTGTTGGATGAGCAGAAAAATATTCTCGGCACGTTCGCCATTTATTACCGGCAGGTAAAATTGCCGGATGCACGCCACCAGCGTCTGGTGCAGATGGCCACGCACACGGCGGCGGTGTGCATCGCCAAGAACCGCGCCGAACGCGGGCGGCGCGAGTCGGTCGCCCGTGAAGCGGCGGCGCGCGGGCAGTTCACCTTCCAGCTCATCGCGCAGCAGGAGGCGGAGCGCAAACGCATCGCGGGCGAAATCCACGACAGCCTCGGCCAAAATCTGTTGCTGATAAAAAATCTCGCGCAGATGTCCTTGCGCCAACAGGAGCCGGCGAAAACCTACGAGCAGGTCGCCAGCATCAGCAACCTCGCGCAGCAGTGCATCAACGAGGCGCGGCAGATTTCGCACGACCTGCGCCCGCCGCAGCTTGACCACCTCGGCCTGACGCGGGCGCTGGCGGCGATGATTGACAACGCGGCGCAGGCGAGCGACATC
>JAYVQV010000129.1:0-9820 GCA_043776855.1 Limisphaerales bacterium
GCAGCGGCAGCGTCGTGGCGCTGTTGGTATTGGAGTAGGCGGAGTTGCCGCCGAGGTTGCTCGCGCGAACGCGATAGTAATAAGTCGTGCTGGCCGACAGTCCACCGCTGGAATAATTCGTCACGCCGGCACTGACCGAGTCAACTTGCGCGAAATTGAAGTTGTTCAACGAAAGTTCCATCAGAAAATTACTTTCGTTCGTGGCATTGTCAGTCCACGTCAAATTGATTTGCGATGAACTTGTCGCGGCAGCGGTCAATCCATTTGGTGCGGCAGGTGGCGGGGGAATTCCACCCACGGTGGCGCTGGCTTGCGCGGAATTTCCGCTGGTGCCGCTGGCGTTGACAGCGGTGACAACATAGTAATATGTCACGCCACTGCTCGCGGTGGTATCAATGAACGTCGTGGCAGTCGGGTTGCCGATGTTGACTGCGTAAGGCCCGCCGTTGGTCGTGCCCCGTTTGACGCTGTATTTGGTCACGCCGGAAACCGACGACCAACTCAAGGAAATTTGCCCGACTCCCGCAGTCGCGGACAGACCGCTGGGCGCGGCGGGCGGCGAACCGCTCGTAGTGCCGACAATCCATTGCTGGTCAACGCCGTCGTTCCAGACAAATTCATCCAGCGATGTTCCGGCTGTGTTGCTGAAATTGGGAATATCAATCACGCTCTGCGAGACGCGGGAAACGATCCGGTAATAACCTTCGCTGGTCTGTTCGATGAACCATTTCTGGTTGGTACTGTTGCTCGCAGTCCATTGATCAATCAACGTGCCGTTGTTGGTATTCGACGAAAAAAGGTCAACTACTTTTCCAGTGCCGACGGAAGTGATGGTGTAATATCCATCCGGCGCGGAACCATTCGTGGTGTAAGTGACCGTCCATTGTTGGTTGGTGCTGCCAGTGTAAGTTTCCTGGTCAATCGGCACGCCGTTCGTCGTGCCGCCTTGATAAACTCCCATCGCCAGTCCGTTGTGCAACGAACTGATTTTGTAAGTGCCCGGTGCGAGATCAGCGCCGCAGGTTGGCCAGCCGTCCGCGCCCCAAATCACGGTTTCCTCGCCAATCACCGAGCCGCCGCTGTCGGGATAATAATGGTAAGTGACACGGTCAATGCCGCCTTCGCTCAAAATGCCCGCATGGCCGGGGCCGTGTTCGTTACCATTGACATTATTTTTCACAACGGTTGAGGCCATAAAAGTCACGGAAGAATTTGTCGCGCCGTTCTTGTCCACATAAGGTCCGGCGACCGTCGGCGAACGCGCCAGATGAATTGTGTAAGAGCTGTTCGAGCCGCTGCAACAACCGCCGGAATTCCAGAACAGCCAATAATAACCGCCATGAGAGAAGACATAAGACCCTTCGATGTGTCCCAACGCCGCCGGATATTGATTGGTGTCGGTAGCACTGGCCAAGCCCGTGGTGTTGTCCATTCTTGAAAGAAAAATGGTCGGGTCGCTCCAAGTGGCGCCGTTGGCGTAGCCGGAACCCCAGCTCAACCAAAGATTATTGCTGACATCCAGAAACGGACACGGGTCAATGGCCGATCTTTTTTGAGCGTGGTCAATGGTGAAAACCACCACGCCCACGTCCGTCCATTTGTAATTTACGGCGGAGGTATCCAACGTGGGACTGGTCACCAGGCCGATGGCGCAATTCAAGCCGTTCGTATGAGCAACTGAATAATACAGGTAATATTTGTTGCTGTAGAAAATGATGTCCGGCGCCCAGATGCCCTGGTCATTGGGAATGACGGCCTTGATCGAAGGCGGTCGGCTGCCGGAAAACCCGGAGAACGGCGACGTGCCGGAACTCCAATTGATGCGGTCAGTCGAAGACTTCATCCCGCCGCCGGTCGAGTAAATGTAATACTTGCCGTTGCAGTAAATCATCCGCGACGGGTCGTGCGAACCTGTGGAGCCGGTCAAAATCGCCGCCCCCGAATGCACTGCCATCAGCGCAAATAAAATGACGCCGACGAAAATTTTATTTCTAGTAATTCTCACGGCAGTTGCAGGCGATAAAAACTTTGCGGTGAATTGGCGTTGAAGGAATTGGTGAAATTAAAATTGCCGCCAGCATCAAACGAGTTGGTCGCAAGGCGGGTCCAGTTGGCGAGCGGCAGCGTCAAGTTAGTTGTGGTGAGAACGTAATAATTTCCCAGCAGCACGCCGTTGCTGCCGGTGAAAATAAAATTCCCGCCGCTCACAACGACGCTGCCAAAACTTGGCGGCGTGATGGGCGTGACGACAAGATTGATCTGCCCCGGCGTGTTGGAGGAGATGGAATAATTGTAGCCTGCCGGTTTCGTGCCGAGCGTCACCGTGCCGAGCGACAGCGCGCCGCCGTAGGTGAACAGCGGGTAACTGCCCGCGCCGAAGCCGGCGAGATTGGTCACGTTGAGCGTGCCGGCGAGCGTGAGGTCGTTGGTGACGATGACTTGGTCGCTGACCGTGCCGAGTTCAAAATTCAAAATCGTGCCGCTGCCGAGGACGAGGCCTTCAGAAATTTTCAAAGTTCCCGCGCTGTTGCCGGGCGCGAGGATCGCACCGTCGTTGAGCGTGGCGAGACCGGAAATGCTGCCGTTGCCCGCGAGCGTCGCGCCGCTGGAAACCAGGATGTCGCCCGCGCCAGTCGCGCTGCCCGTGGCGCTGTTCGCAAAAAATGTTCCGGCGTTGACGATGGTATTGCCGCTGTAAGTATTGGCGCCGGTCAACGCGAGCGAACCGGGGCCGTTGAACACAAGCGCGGTCGCCGCCGCCCCGCCGTCGGAAATCGTGCCGCCGAAAACGCTGTTGGTGTTCACGCCGCCAATGACGTAGGTGGTGAGCGTCGCGGTCGCGGTGGACGCGCCGGAAATCCCGGAACTCGCGCCGCCAAAAATCGCGCCGAGATAAATCAGCGCGCCGCCGTTTTTATTGTAGAGACCGCCGCTGCCAAAATTCCACACGACGTTGGAACTGCCGAAGCTGACGGTGTTCAATTCGCGAATCCAGTTGCCGGTGAGAAAATTCAGCGTGCCGCTGAACCCGCTCCAATCGCCGTTGGGCGAAAAAACTCCGCCGTTGCCGATGTTCAGATTCAAAACGCCCGAACCCTGCAACGCGAAATCGGCGTAGGGCTGGCCGCTCGTTTGCAGCGTGTTCGTGCCAGCGCAGGTAATGGCCGTGCCCGTGCCGATGTCATTCAGATAAAGCGTCGCGCCGTTCAACGTGATGGGGCCGGTGCCGCCGCCGAAAAGATTGTTGACGAGTTGCAGCGTGCCGCCGTTGACGACCGTGCCGCCGGAATAAGTGTTCGCAGCGCAATAGGAAATTAAATAA
The DNA here is from genome assembly GCA_043776855.1 of Limisphaerales bacterium. Taxonomy (GTDB): domain Bacteria; phylum Verrucomicrobiota; class Verrucomicrobiia; order Limisphaerales; family UBA11358; genus UBA11358. The sequence continues at coordinate 3,323 of JAYVQV010000129.1, forward strand.
GTCGAAGACGCGTTGGCGGCTTGGGTGAGGGCGACGTTGGTGCTGTTGACCACGGCGAACACGACGGTGTTGGCGGGAATGTGCGGGCCGCTCACGATCAGTCCGGGGGCGATGCCGTTGGTGCTGGCGACGGTGACGTTCGTGCTGCCGTTGACGAGGGTGGTGCTGGTGGTGACGCTGAACGGCGAGAGCGTCAGCAGACCCGGCCCATTTTTGATCATACTCGTCAGCCCGGCGATGCCGCCGCCGCCGATGGTGTAATCGCGCGCGCTGTTCGACACGATCAAAAAATTCGGCTGCACGAATCCGAGGATGGGCGTGACGGTGACGATGCCGTTTGTGGAAGTGTCGTCGAAGCGCGCGGTGTCGAGGTTGAAAAATTTGTCGGCATTCGCGCCGTTGAGCCAGTTGGTGGTGCTCACGTCCCACACACTGCCGTTCGTGCCGCGCCACAACAGCGACGACGCGCCGCCGGTAATGGTGAGGCGGACGTAAGCGGGATTCGCGCCTGCGGCCGAGCGGTTGAGGACGATTCCCTGGCGCGTGTTGCCCGGCAGATTGTGCGTGACGCTGCTCCACGCGCTCGAAGTCGTCGCGCCGTCAATGAGATTGTAAACGCCCGCGCCCAGCGTGTTTTCGGTGAGATTGAAAACATAATTGTTCGCGCCGCTCATCGCGATGGAGCCGCCGAGCAAAGTAATTTTGTCGTTCGCGCCCGCCGGCGAGCCGGACAAATCAAAATACAAATTCGGCGTGGCGAGCGTGAGACTGTTGCTGACGGTGAGCGTGCCGACGCTGCCGGTGCCGAAACCGGGCGAAATTTTTCCACCGGACTGGATCGTCGCGCCGCCGAGCAATGCGCCCGTGCCATCGAGCGTGCCGCCGCTCGGAACGGCGATAAAATTTCCGCTGTCGCTGCCGGTCACGCGCAACGTGCCGTTGCTCACGATGATTGCGCCGAGAAAATTATTCGAGCCGCTCAACGTAAATTTTCCCGTGCCGATTTTGACGATGCGGTTGGTCGCGGCGTTGAGCGAGTTCGTCAAAATGCTGCCCGCAAAAGTTGTGTCGAGATTCAGCGCGCCGATTTGCAGCGTCATTGAACCCGCGTAACCCGAACCGAGAATGCTGCTGCTCGCCGTGCCGGTGAGCGCGCCGATGTTGAGCGTGTTGCCGCCGGAACCGTGACGGCCAATGAGCGCGACGTTATCGAGGTTCACTTCGGCGTTCGCCAGATTTCCATCGAACGCGCCGCCGTTGAACTGCGCGGTGAGCAGCGCGTTCGCAACGGTGCCGGTGACGTTCAGCGTGCCGGTGAAGCCGGAGAACGCGCCGTTCAAATTGTCGTAGTTGAAGGGCGTGCCGGAGATGTTGAGGTTCGCCGTGCCGTTGCCGGACAAGCCGGTGATGCTCATGCGCGGCGAAAAATTCACCGTGCTCGTCGTGCCGTCTGGAATCGTGAGCGGGTTGTCGAGGATGTAAGTTGAACTTCCGCCGTAGGTGGAAGTGAGCGTGGAATTTTGCAGCGTGAGCGCGCCGTTGCCGATGTCGCCGCCGCTGGCGATGACGAGCGCGCTGCCGTCAACCGTGCTTGCGCCGCTGAATGAATTGGGGCTGCTGACCGTGAGCTTGCCGCCGCCGGACTGGTTCAGCTTCATCGTGCCGCCGAGCGTGCCGCTGCCGCCGAGCGTGTAATTTTTTGTCGCGTTGATCGTGAGCGAACTGGGCGTGAGCGCGCCGACGAGGTTGACGGCGGGATTCGTCGAGCCGGTGTCGTCAAACGTCACGTTGTCGCCGCTGCTGTAGGCCGTGAGATTCGTGCCGAAGTAGAAATTATTCGCGTTCGTGTCGAAATTATTGGCGGCGTTGTCGCCCTTCCACAACAAGTCGCGCGGCAAAGCGACGGATGAAACCAAAACCGCGAACGTCTGCGTCCAAGTGCTGCCGTCGCCATCGGTCACGTTGAAATCAAAACGCGCGCGACCGGAATAATTCGTCGGCGGCACGAAATGAGCGATGTAATTATTCGTCAATATTGCCAGGCCGTTTGTCACGTTGGAAATTGTGTAGGCGAACGGCGCTTTGTTCGTGAAGCCCAAAGTGTATTTCCGCAAATCCACGTCGAGCGCAGTCGGCACGGTGGCGGTCAACTTGGCGACCGCGCCGTGCGGCATCATCAGGAATTGCAAATACTCTTCGAGCCGCGTGTAAGTCGTCGGCACGAATGCGCCGGCGGGAACGGCGTTGGTGTGGTCGTCCAGATTCGCGTTCGCGCCGACGGACGATTCCCAAAAATCCGGCATCCCGTCCTGATCGGTGTCGAGCGGCGCGGGCGCGGAGTTCAAGGTTCCAAAACCGCCGTTGCTCGCGCCGGTCGCGGAGGGTTTGCTGACGTGAAAGCGAAGCTGCTTCACCACGTTGTTCACCAAGATCGTGTTGAGTTCATCGCGCAACGTCATGGACGGATCGGAATCCATCCGCACCGGCCCGGCGGCGGAGAGAACTTTTTTATACGCGGTCAAATAATCGTCGCGCGTCACGGCGATGCCGTTGTTCGGATACGGCGAGTTGGTGGTGTTGTAAGAGCCGGACGCGAGCGCGTAGCCGGTTTTGCTCACGTTCAACACGCCGTCGCCGTTGCCATCCATCGCGCAGTCGTCGAGGTAGAGCGAAAAATTCGGCAGGCCGTTCGCCGACATGAGGTTTGCTTTTTCCAGCGCGACGCCGTGCGTGTTGCCCGGCGGCGAAACGAAATAACAGCCGCGCACGTTGGCCTTCCAATTTGCCGTCGAAGTGGAATCGCCCATGATGAAACCGATGTCCCAATCGAACGTCACGTTGTTGATCCAATCGAGCAGCGTCGGACGCGCCTTCGGATTGCGTGTGTGGTTGTGCGACCAGAGTGAGTGATGACACGTCGCGTGGTTCTGATCCCACAGCCCGCCGCACGAGTGCGATTCCATGCCCCAGGAATTCATGCACCATTGAAACGTGAAATTATCCGGCGGCGTGCTGAAGCTGGAAAGATTTTCGTCGTTGCTCAACATCACGTCGCAATGGTCCATCATGATGTTGGAGTTAGCACCCAAGTCGGCGGCGTCCGCACTGTTGCCGTCGCGGAAGCGGATGTTGCGGATGATGACATTGTCGGCGGCGATGTTGAACGTGCCGTCCTTGAACCCGATGCCATCGCCCGGCGCAGTCTGGCCCGCGATGGTAATCTTCGGCTTGCCCATCGTGTAAGTGCCGCCGATGTGAATGTAACCGCTGACATCAAAAACAATCGTGCGTCCGGCGGCGGGCGCGTTGGCGATGCCGTAATAAAACGAACCCGCCGTCGTCGCACTGCTGCTCAACGTGGTGACGTGATAAACATCTCCGAGCCGACCGCCGACCGCGTAAGCCCCCGCGCCTTCCGCGCCGGGAAACGCGGCGAGCTGCGCGCGGCCGGCGGTCAAACCGGCCAGCAAAATGATCGGGATGATGCAGCGGGTTTTGAACATGGCAGTTGAATCAAGATAACTGCAACCGGCAAAATTGCACCGACGAATTGGTGTCCGGCGCGGCGGTGAAATAATTTACGAACCAGCGATAAGAGGGCGAATGTTTCATAAGTTTTATTGCCTCGGAAAACCGCAAACCACCAATACTCCATCCGCACCGTCCGGTGTTTTTTCCAGCGTGAAATTTTTTAAGTTTGGAATTTCCTGTTGAAGAATCTGGCTCTCGCCGGTCGCAGGATTGAACCAACTGACGCTCAAACTTCGCGCGGAAATCACGGCGGTATCAATCGTCACCGCGCGCGACGAACTGATATAAGCCATCACAGACGCTGCATCATTTTTTCCCGGCTCGCCGTCGCGCATCGCTTGTATGCGCGTCGCAACGTCTTCACCCTGTCCCGACAGAACGAGTGTTTGATCCGGGAAAAAATCGCCGGTCGGATGCTCGCGGAGAAATGCTCGGATGTTCGCCAACTGACGGACGGCGGGCGTGTCCAGCGCGTCCATCCAGTTTGTGACGCCGGGATTCCAGCCTTTCAACATCCACGGTTTGCCGGTGTGCGGCGTCATTTGCCAGAGCGCGTTGTGACCGTAAGCGTGGCCGAACGCACCGGCAAAAACGCATTGATACAGACTGCGTCGTTGGATGACCGGGTCTTCCGCCGTTCCCGTTTCGTAGCGGTGCTCGCCCATCATCGTCGGCTTGAGCGGGGTGGTGTGAAAATCTTTTTCCACCAGCGCGGCGGCATCATAGGCCGCGTTCACCGCGCCCGTGCCGGACTTGGCCTGGCTCATGTAAAAATCCAACCACGGTGAATCCGCAAAAAATTTCGACGAAGAATTTCCCGAGCACGGATGCACCGTCACCAGATTTTCCCCGGCGCAACCGTCTTTCAAACCTCGGCCAATCGCATTCACGCGTTCAACTTCGATGTAACGCGGTGACGCCTCGCCGCCCACGCACAAAATCACATTTGCAACGCCGCGAAAATGTTCGCCGAGTTCGCGTCCGATTTTGTTCAATTGTTCCGCCGTGTAATTATTCATCGTGCCGGCTTTTTCGCCCGCCCACATCGCGTAAAGCATCACATACAAACCGCGCTTGGCGGATTTTTTGACGACCGCGTCGCAGTATTCAAAATACGCCGGGTTTAATTCCGCTTTGCCCGCGCCAATGTAGGCGGCGTGACCGTAGGCGTTGGTCTCATCGCCCTGCGGAGAAAAATTCAGCGCGAACATGACGACGTTGAAACCCTGCGCCGCGCGGCGGTTGAGATAAATTTCCACTTCATCCAGCTTCAGCGCGTTGAGATTCCAAGCCGTGTCCGCGAGAATAAAAACGGGCTGACCGGTTTCGGCGTCCACGAGTTGACGATGATTCGGACTGACTTTCAAACCGTGCATCGCCGCGCCTTCGCCAGTGATTTCCGAAAGCGACTTGAAGAACGCGCGTTTGCGTTCGCTGCCAATCATCCAATCGCCGGGAACGCTTTGGAAACCTTCGTTGAACTTTTCATCCTTGCGGCGGTAATCAAAAAATCCCCACGCCGCGTGTTCGCTCACGGCGGCGACAAAATTATTCGTCGGCTGGTCGAAATCATAATTGTCATCTTCATTGGAAACGATTGGTTTGGGTTGATCGCCCAGCATGGCCCGAATTTTCCGCATGGATTCCGTGATGCGCGCAGGATTTTTTCGGACGCCGTTGCCATGCACCAAAATAAAATCCGCGTTCGTCGCCACGTTCGCTTTGGGCAGCGGCCCGCTGTAGCTCGTGCTGGCGAGCAGATGAAAATCGCCGCGCGAATTTTTCTGCACGCGTAAAATCAATTCATGCACGCGCTGCGGCTGAAGAATTTCATTGACGTAATGCTGGTCGCATTCGTTGTTGATTTCCACGATGACGTTGCGATAGCCGTGATCAAGAACCCAATCCGTCGCGCCATCCACCGCTTTCAAGACCGCAGTTTCATTGGTCAAAACGCGGTCCTGCGCCTGGTAAAAATAGCCGAGGATGACGACCATGCCGAGTTCATCCGCGCGATTCAGAATTTTTTCCAACCGCGAAAAATATTCCGTGCGCAGCGAACCGTCCGGCGCAAAGGCAGAATTGCGCCACGGCTGCTCGCGCGAATAGCCGTAGGGCGAACCGCCTTGCAGATTCAGCGTGAACGCCAGCAGCCCGTGGCTGCGCCATTCGGGCATGGCCGCCATGAACTCGCGCGTGTTGCGGTCGGCGTCCCATTTGCCGTCGGGATAATTCCAGCGCGCAACTGTGTCGGGATTTTGATCGTCGAAAATTCCCTGCACCATCCGCGAGTTTAACAGCAAGCCTTCGATGCGGTGGCCGTTCCAATTTCGCCCGGCATAAGTTGGTTGGCCGTTGATGTAAAAATCTTCGCCGCGAATGGAAACTTCCGTGTGACGCGGTGCGGCAAAAAGTTGATTGGCGTTTCCGCAAAACTGCAACACAACTAAAACAACCATCAGGATTTTTCCAAATTTATGGCAGGCAAATCTCATGCGGGTTTGATTTTCAAATCACTGCGGTATTTCTGATGCAGGCGCAGAGTTTCCTGATGGATGCGGGGGAACGGAAGCGGCGGGCGGGAGAAGTTTCAGGCCGGTGATTTTCAGCGCGTAACAAAAATTGCACGGCTTTTCGGCGGGAAATTTCACTTTCAATCCCTCGGCGTCCTGCGTGAATCCCAACGCGCCGTCGTGTCCGAGCAATTCCACTATTTCTATATTGCCGTCGAGATTTTTGCCCGAACCCAGCGCGGGAATGACGAGTTCATTCGTCGGCCATGCGAGACTGATGGCGTAAAGCGTCTGGCCTTTCGTCGTGAAATGCACGCGGCCTTCCTCGGAAATTTTCCACGGGCGCGTGCCGTAAATCGCGTCGCCGTTCACGCCGAGCCATTTGCCCAGCGCGAGCAAAACTTTTTGCTGCGCGGCGGGAATCGTGCCGTCGGCCTTGGGCGAAATGTTCAGC
>JAYVQV010000130.1:0-2524 GCA_043776855.1 Limisphaerales bacterium
AATGGTTTGCGAAATAAAAATCCCCTCTCCCCAGCCCTCTCCCCGCTCGTGCCTCGCGGGGCGAGGGAGCCAGACCGCAACCGGGTCAAGCTGCACCCCGTCAGGAAGAGCATCACAATTGCAGGTTGACTCCGCGAGCAGGCAGGGCAGATTGCAGCCTACTTCAACCCGGTCATGAATGTCCCAACCCGCGCCCGCCCGCCGGCCTTTAGCTTGGTCGAACTGCTGGTCGTCATCGCCATCATCGGCATTCTCGCCGCGCTGCTGTTGCCGGCGCTGGGCAAGGCCAAGCTGAAGGCGCAGGGAATTTATTGCATGAACAACCACCGGCAGCTCGCGCTCGCGTGGCGGATGTATACCGAGGACAACAACGACGTGCTGCCCTTCGCCAGCGAGGACTCGACGAGCGCCGCAACGTATGCCGCGACCGCGCCTTACAGTTGGGTCACGGGCACGCTGGATTTTAATCCCGCCAATCGTTCCAACTGGGATCCGGAGCAGGACATCAAAAAAAGTCCGCTCTGGAAATATTGCGGCACCAGCCTGGCCATCTGGCGCTGCCCGGCGGATGATTCGCGCGTGACCGTGAACGGGGTTTCCCGTCCGCGCGTCCGCAGCATGTCCATGAACATTTACCTCGGCGGCTGGGGTGGCACGGACGGCCACTGGGGATCGCCGATCAGCAACTACCACATCTACCGGAAATTTTCCGATTTCACCGACCTGCCGCCCGTGGGAATGTTCGTGCTGCTGGATATGCGGGAGGACAGCATTGACATGGGCAACCTCTGCGTGAACATGGCGGGCTGGCCGGATCAACCGCAGAATTATTTATTCTGGGATCTCCCCGGCAATTACCACCACGGCGCTTGCGGCTTTTCCTTCGCCGACGGTCACGCGGAAATAAAAAAATGGCGCGACGCGCGCACCACCCCGCCGCTGGCGCGCAACGGCTACATCAACGATGTCTTTGCCTCGCCCAACAATCAGGACATCGCCTGGCTCCAGCAGCACGCCACCCGTCCGAAATGACGCCGGAATTTTGCCTTTAGACTTTGGTCTTTCGCCTTTAGACTTCGTTTCATGGGAACACGACGAGAATCACGCGAACGCGCGGTGCAATTTTTATTTCAGCACGACCTCAATCCGCTGACCGACTTGGAAATGGAACTGGCGACGTTCTGGAATTCGCAGCGCGCCGCCGCCATTGAGGAAGAAAAATCCGGCCATGCGACCTGGGGCGAAAAAGTCGAGTTGCCCCCGCCGACTGCCGAGGAAGCCGAGACGCGGCTCTTCGCTGAACCGCTCATCAAGGGTGTGCTGGAACATCGCGACGCGATTGATGAACACATCAAGAAACACGCGAAGAACTGGGACTTTCACCGCATCGCCGCCGTGGATCGCAACATCATGCGGCTCGCGATTTACGAAATGCTCCATCGTCAGGACATTCCGCCCGTCGTCAGCATCAATGAGGCGGTGGACATCGCGAAGAAATTTTCCACGGAAGACAGTGGCAAATTCGTCAACGGCATCCTCGACAAAATCAAAGGCGAACTCATGCGTCCCGCGCGAATCGTGAAATGAAATTTGCCGACCTCCATCTGCACACGCAGTTTTCCGACGGCACGTTCACGCCCGAGGAACTGGTGTTGCACGCGCAAAAGCACGGCCTCGCCTGCATCGCGCTGACCGACCACGACACGGTCGAGGGCTGCGCGCGCGCGGCGGCGGCGTGCGCGGCAGTGAAGATGGAATTTATTCCCGGCGCAGAACTCACCGCCGAACACGCAGACACGGAAGTCCACATTCTCGGCTATTTTCTCGACACGCAAAACGCGGTGTTGCTGGAACGCATCGCCAAGTTTCAAGCCGACCGCCAGAATCGCATCCACGAAATGTGCGCGGCGCTGAACCAGCACGGCGTTCCGCTCAAGGCTGAAGCTGTTTTTGCGCTGGCGAATTGCAAATCGCCCGGACGCCCGCACGTTGCCCGCACGCTCGTGAAGGAAAAACTTATCGGCAACCTCGACGAAGCGTTTGAACGCTACCTGAAAAAAGGTCGCCCCGCGTGGGTTCCAAAAACAAAAATGTCCGCGCTCGACTCCGTTGAATTAATTCATCAAGCCGGCGGTCTGGCGGTGATCGCGCACCCCGGCCTCAACCGCACCGATGACATCATCCCCGCGCTCGTCGAAGCCGGGATGGACGGCATCGAATGTTTTCACACGAAGCACTCCACCGTGATGAGCGAGCGTTATCTGATGATTGCGGAGAAGTATAATCTCCTCGTCACCGGCGGCAGCGACTGCCACGGCTACAGCAAGAAAGCCCCGCTCATCGGCACGGTTCGGCTGCCCTACGACCACGTCGAGCAGATGAAGGCCAAAATTGCGGCCAGAAAAAATTAACCACGGATGGACACGGATAAACACGGATTAGCTTTTGGCGGCGGAGCGCGGCTCTGTGAGCCGCAGCATTTCCAAGCACACTTCGATTGCGTAGCTGCTGCGGGTCACAGACC
>JAYVQV010000131.1:0-2524 GCA_043776855.1 Limisphaerales bacterium
TTGTCCATAGAAAATTGAAGGTTTAAAAACAAATTTCCACAAAGAAACAGGCCACTGCTCACCCGGCGGCTAAATCATTGCGGGAGCCACAGAAGAAAAACAACAAAATGAAATCATCCAAACTCTTCGCCGCCATCATCACCCTGGGACTTTGCGCGCTACCGGCCGACCATGTTCGCGCGGACATAACCGAGTTCCTTACCCTTAACGTCACGACCTTCCAACAGAACTCCAACCGCGATGACGGGATCTTCACCACCACCCCAGTGCCCGCGATCAAAACGCACAATACAGCGGAAATTCTCAAGCGGCTGGCGGCGGACAAATTCGCCCAGGGAAATTGGCCCAGCAACAGTTTTCCAGCCTCCGCAAAACTGGCGGTCATACCGACCGTGACCAACCAGTTTATGGTGATCACCGGCACCAACATCCTGGTGGATGTCTCGGACATCCTCAGCTTTCAAAACGGCGACAACGAAATCGCCTCGGGCAAAAAACGCGATGCCACAGGGCTGGCGGCCCCTACGATCAGCAAGCGCCAGATCGGCCGCGTCACCTTTGACGACACTAATGCCGGAAATCCCAATGGCGGACTCATGTTTTACTTGCAAGGAGTGTTGCTCCAAACGACCACCGACTCAACGCCGGCGAATGGCTTTTACATGGAAACACACGTGGCCATATTAACCAGCGCGGCGGGGGAAGGATCCTCCAATCCCGGCACGGCGAACGAAAAGCGCTTCATCTGCACCGGCACGCTCACGGCGACGGGTAAAGCACGGCTGCACTTGTAAGACAAGGATTTCGGCGTAGCGGCTTTCGAGAGAAAGCCGCCACTAATATTTGCCGAAATGTTTGCGCGGCTCGGCCGGGAGACGGACTTCAAAAAAAATGGCGTGCCGGTCACTTAAGCCCACGCCGCAAGCTGAGCGGGTCATGGCAGAATTGGAGTTTCCACACGGGCTTCATGCTCGGGCCGCCGACTGCGCCATGATTTCCCGCAATTTATTTTCCCAGCGCGCGCCGGCCATCGGCAATTCCACCATTTCATTTTGCAACGACGACAGCGTGATGGCATTGGCCAGTTCCAATGCGTGAATGCCTTCGTCACCCGGCGCGATCAGCAACTCGCCGTCCAGGATGGCGTTCACAAAATTCTGCGTGATCGCGGCGTGGGGATGTGAGGATTTTTCCAGGACGATTTCCTCGGTGCGGGTTTCTGGTTTCACAAAACCCTGCTTGGCCGCCTGGCTGAACTCGATCATGTCGGTCTCATTTCGCGTAAAAGCGAGCCGGTCATTTTCCAAAACCAGTTTACCGCGCGTCCCCGCAATCTCAAACCGGTTCGTGCCGGGCGCTTCGCCGGTGGAACTCACGAACACGCCCGTCGCGCCCAGCGCCCATTCGAGATACGCCGTGACGTTGTCCTCAGCTTCGATCTGGTGAAACCGTCCGAACTGGCAGAAGCCCCGCACCCGCGCCGGCATGCCGCAAATCCATTGCAGCGTGTCGAGGTTGTGCAGGCATTGGTTGAGCAGCACGCCGCCGCCCTCCCCGGCCCACGTCGCCCGCCAGCCGCCGCTCGCGTAATAGGCCGCCGTGCGATACCAGTCCGTGTTGATCCAGTTCACGCGCACAATCTGGCCGAGTTCGCCCGCCTGAATCAACGCGCGGATTTTTTGGAAGCGCGGCTCCACACGCATTTGATACATGCAGCCGAAAATAATTTTGGAATTGTGGCGATGCGCCGCCAAAAGTTTTTCCGCGTCCGCCTTGTGCGCGGCGATCGGTTTTTCCATCAACACATGCACCCCCGCCGCGAACGCTTTCAGCCCCAAATCCGTGTGCTGCCAATGCGGCGTGGCGATGATCACCGCATCCACGGCGCGGGATTGAAGCAGTTGGCCAACGTCTTCAAACACCTTGACGCCGCGCTGCTGCCAGACCTCCCGCTTCACCGACGACGAGGATGCCACTGCCGCCAATTCGCCACGACTCACCCGACCATTCAATAAGTTCTCCGCGTGAACCATCCCGATGTTGCCCATGCCGATGATGCCAAAACGCACTGTGTCCATGCCGCGAAGTTTAGACGGCCCAGCCCGCCTGCCCAGATGAAAGTGCGGCCGGCAATGTTTTCTTGGCGTCGCCCGCGAGCCGGGCCTATGCTTGGCGCTTTGAAAATTATGAAGACTCGGAAATTTACTTTGCTCCTTTCGCTGACGGTCAGCCTCGCGGTTTCAAATTCCACGAACGCCACGGCCAGTCCCGAACTTGATCTCGCCCGCCAGCTCAACCGCGCGTTCATCGAAGTCGCCGAGAAGGCGTCCACCGATGTCGTCGTCATCAACGTCGTGGAAAAACCCGGCAGCACGAGCGCCGATTCTTATGACGACGAAACCGAATCCAAACAACATGGCTCGGACAAACCGGCCCATCCGCACACGGCCGAAAAAATGTACGGCCAGGGTTCCGGCATCATCATCCGCAAAGACGGCTACATCCTGACCAACAACCACGTCGT
>JAYVQV010000132.1:0-9776 GCA_043776855.1 Limisphaerales bacterium
CGGCGCCTCTGAAATTTCTCCGCTGACGCCCGTGGTGTGTTCTGCGCCGGTGCGCGCAGGAATGTTTTTTCAATTTCACCGCCGCGTTCAGCTCCCAAAAACTTCCGTCCGTTTTTTGTCCGCGCTTTGGCGTGGGCTGGTTTGAAATTAAAAATTTAACCGTGAGAAATTTTATGAAACTGAAAATTATTTTTGCCCTGCTCGTGGCCGTGGTGGTCGTCATGGTTGGCGCGGCTTGCCGCCATGGTTCGCCGCTGTCGGCGGCGAAGCCAATTTATTACACCTGCCCGATGCACCCGTCGGTCAAGGTCGCCCAGCCCGGCGCGTGTCCGAACTGCGGTATGAACCTCGTCCCGGCCTTTGCGGAAACCGACAGCGGTTCCGCCGCGCCGTGCGGGGCTGCGTGTTGCGCGGCTCCAACATCAACCAACACTTTGCAAACGCCATGAAAGCCAAAACCATTTTGATCCTGTTGCTGCTGGCGGTGGCCGGCGGCGGAATTTATTTCTGGAAATTCAGCCCGCGCACCGGAATGAATCACGCGGCAATGCCCGCCGTTGCGGAGCGCAAAATTCTTTATTACCAAAGCGCGATGCACCCGTGGATCAAGTCGGACAAGCCCGGCAAGTGCCCGATTTGCGGCATGAACCTGGTTCCGGTTTATGAAGGCGAAGCCGGCGAGTCCGCCGACACGAACATGGTCGTGCTTCACGCGGACAGCGTCACCGCCGTCAATGTGCAGAGCGAAGCCGTTGCGCGCCACGCCATCGCCCACACCATCCACGTCATCGGCCGCATCGAGAAAAATTCCACGACGAAAGCGTGGTTCGCGTTCGACATTTTTGAACGCGATTTGTCGTGGATAAAAATCGGCCAGACGTTCGACGTTCTCCTGCCCGCCGCGCCGGATAAAATTTATTCCGCGAAAATCAAACAGTATGGCACCGCGCCGTTCGCCGAACGCACCCTCGATGACATGAGCGACAGCACCAAGATCCGCGCCGAAATCCAGAACCCACCCGTCGAGGTGCCCGGCTTCGAGGGCAAGGCGTATTTCAATAACCTGCACGCCGAGGCGCACATCGCCGCCGGGACGCCGGAGGTGCTCGCCGTTCCACGCCGCGCCGTGATTTGGCGCGGCCGCAACACGTCGGTTTTTTTGGACAAGACGGGCGGCGGTTATGAAATCCGCGCCGTGAAACTTGGCCGCATCGGTGATGACTTTGCCGAAGTTTTGAGCGGACTGGCGGAAGGCGACAAAGTCGTCACGCACGGCGGCCTGCTGCTGGATGCCGAGGCGCAACTCAAACACGGAGAATAAATTGGCCGCAAAAAAGCACAGAAGGCACAAAATGAAAACTTGCTGTTCCAACCAAAAGTCATTTTCCGGCGCGTTGTTCCATCGGGAAAAATCTTTTGCGCCTGCTGCGCTTTTTTGCGGCAAAAACTTTTCCAACTTATGATCAACCGCCTCATCGAATGGTCGTTGAAAAACCGCTTTCTCGTTTTTTGCGGCGTGGCGATTCTCGTCGGCCTCGGCGGGCGCGCGGTTTATCAGACGCCGGTGGATGCGATTCCCGACTTGAGCGAAAACCAGGTCGTCGTGTTCGCCGACTGGCCGGGTCGCAGCCCGCAGGAGGTCGAAGATCAAGTTACCTACCCGCTCTCGGTGAACTTGCAAGGCCTCGCCGGCGTGAAAACTGTCCGCGCGAATTCCATGTTCGGCTTCTCGCTCGTCACCATTATTTTCGATGACAAAATAAATAATTACTTTGCCCGCGCCCGCGTGTTGGAGCGGTTGAATTATCTCGGCAACGCTTTGCCCGCCGGTGTCACGCCGCAACTCGGCCCGGACGCCACCGGCCTCGGCTGGATTTATCAATACTATCTCGACGTTGACCCGGCTGTTGCCTCTTCTCCCTCGCCCCTCCGAGGGGAGCGGGCCGGGGTGAGGGGTCAAAATAAAAATGAGGGCGCTTCGGAAAACAAGTTGCCCCCTCACCCCGCCCTCTCCCCCGGTGGGGGCGAGGGAGAAAAAATTTCCGGCGGCTACGACCTTGGCCAACTCCGCGCGATTCAAGATTGGTTCGTGCGTTACCAACTGAATTCGGTTCACGGCGTCGCCGAAGTCGCGAGCATCGGCGGTTTCGTGCGGCAGTATCAGATTTCCGTTTCATCGCTCAAGATGCGTGACCGGGGCGTGACGTTGCAGGCCGTCATGGACGCCGTGAAGCAAAGCAACCTCAACGTCGGCGGCAAGGTCATTGAAGAAAACGGAATGGAATTCGTCGTGCGCGGCATCGGTCTCGTGAAGTCGGAAAAAGATTTGGAGAATGTTGTCCTGCAAGAAAACAACGGCCTGCCCGTCTATTTGCGCGACATCGCGACCGTGCAACTCGGCGGCGATTTCCGGCGCGGCGCGCTGGACATTGACGGCCACGAAGCCGTCGGCGGCATCGTCGTGATGCGGACGGGCGAGAATGCGATGCAAGTCATCAGCGATGTGAAGGCCAAGATCGCGCAGATTTCGCCGAGCCTGCCACCGGGTGTGAGCATCAAATCGTTTTACGACCGCAGCGACCTCATCACGCGCACGCTCGACACGTTGAAACATTCACTCACCGAAGAAATCCTGCTCGTCACGGCGGTCATCGTGATTTTTTTGTTTCATTTCCGCAGCATCCTCATCGTCGTGCTGCCGCTGCCGCTTTCGATTCTCGTCTCGTTCATCCTGATGAACCAGTTCGGCATCACGTCGAACATCATGTCGCTCTCCGGCATCGCCATCGCCATCGGCGTGCTGGTGGACGCGGGCATCGTGATGGCGGAAAATGCCATCCGGCATTGCGAAATCGCGGAGAAGAAAAAAGGCGCGCGGCTGAACAAATCTGAATCGCTCCAAGTCACACTCGAAGCCGCGCAACAAGTTGGCCGTCCAATTTTCTTCGCGATGGTCATCATCATTCTCGCGTTCGTGCCGGTGTTCGCGTTAAGCGGGCAGGAGGGAAAATTATTTCATCCACTCGCGTTCACCAAAACTTTCGCGATGCTCGGCTCGACGATTCTCGCCGTGACGCTTGTTCCCGCGTTGTGCGCGACGTTTATTCGCGGGCCGTTCCACGCGGAAGATTCCAACCCGCTGATGAAAATTCTGCTGGCGATCTACAATCCAGTTTTGGATCTGGCGCTGCGCTTTCGCAAAACGGTTGTTGCCATTGCATTGATTTTGGTTGTCGCCGCTTTGGCTTTGGCGTTCGGCACCCCGAAGTTTTTTGTCACTCAACTTTCAACTCTCAACCCGCAACTGGCAACGAAGTTGCCGCGCGGCCTAGGCAGCGAATTCATGCCGACGTTGAACGAAGGCAGTTTGTTGTTCATGCCGGTGTTGCTGCCCAGCACGTCGCTCACGGAAGTGAAACGCATCATGGCGTGGCAGGACGCGGTCATCAAACAACTGCCGGAAGTCGAATCCGTCGGCGGCAAGCTGGGCCGTTCGGAAACCGCGACCGACCCCGCGCCGGTCGAGATGATCGAGACGACCATCATGCTCAAGCCCGAATCGCAATGGCGCGCGGGCATGACGAAGGACAAGCTCATCGCCGAGCTGGAGGACAAACTGGGCAAGATGCCCGGCTATGTTCCTGGCTTTTTGCAGCCGATTGAGAACCGCATTTTGATGATTAGCACCGGCATCCGCGCGCAGGTGGGAATAAAAATTCTCGGCGACAATCTGGACGCGTTGCAGGCAAAAGCCTTCGAGGTCGAGCGCATCGTGCGGCAGGTTCCCGGCTCGGTCGGCGTTGCGGCGTCGCGCACGCAGGGCAAGCCGTATCTGGAAATCGAAGTGAACCGCAGCGCGCTCACGCACCATAGCCTGCGCGTGCAGGACGTGTTGGATGTCGTCGAGACCGGCATCGGCGGCGCGAACATCACGACGGCAATTCAAGGCCGCGAGCGGATTCCGATTCAAGTGCGTTTGGATCGCGACGAACGCGATGACATCGAACGGCTCGGTGATATTTTGGTTCCAGTCGGCGACAGAAAATTTGTTCCGCTCGCCACGCTCGCGAGCATCCAGCGCGAAGTCGGCCCCAGCGAAATCGCCAGCGAAAACGGGCGTCTTCGCGTGTTCGTGCAGGCGAATGTGCAAGGCCGCGACCTCGCGGGCTTCGTGAAGGAAGTGCAGGCGCGCGTGGCGAAGGAAGTGTCGCTGCCGCCCGGCATGACGGTTGAATGGAGCGGCCAGTATGAAAATCAAATTCGCGCGCAGCACACGTTGCGGGTCATCGTCCCGGCGGCGTTGTTCGTGATTTTTATTTTGCTCTACGTCATCTACGGCAATTTCAAGGAAGCCGCGCACGTCATCCTCGCCGTGCCGTTCGCGCTGACGGGCGGCGTGTTTCTGCAATGGTGGCTCGGCTACAATTTTAGCGTCGCGGTATGGGTCGGCTACATCGCGCTCTTCGGCACAGCGATTCAAACCGGCGTGGTGATGGTTGTGTATCTCGACGAAGCGGTGAAAAATAAAATGGCCGAGCGCGGCGAAAATTTTTCACGGCGCGATTTGATTCAAGCCGTGAAAGACGGTGCGCGATTGCGGCTGCGTCCAAAGGTGATGACCGTTGCCACCATCGTCGCCAGCCTGCTGCCGATTTTGTGGAGCACGCGGACGGGCGCGGAAGTGATGAAGCCCATCGCCGCGCCGGTGGTCGGCGGCATGGTGAGCAGCTTGATTGCGATCCTCGTCGTGACGCCGGTGATTTTTTGCTGGTTGCGCGAGAAGGAAATCCGTCCCCACACTCTGAACTAGGAAAAAGCCCATCATCACATGACCAAACCAATTCTCTTGCTCGCCGTGTTGCCGCTGGCAATCGTCGGCTGCACCACCACGAATCCGAAGGCCGCGCTGGACGACGTGAACCAAACCATCGCTGCGCGACTCGGTCAACCGGCGGGCGGCGCGACCGTCAACGCATTGCTCGCAACCAATCTCACCGCGCAATCGTGCGTGGCGATTGCGTTGCTGAACAACCGTTCGCTCCAAGCCGAGTATGAAAACATCGGCATCTCGCAGGCGGACTTGGCGCAGGCCGCGCGGTTGAAGAACATTGAGATCGGCGGCAGTTGGCGGATTCCCGGCAGCCCGCCGTCCGCCGTGAACGCGTCGTATTCCGCCGCCGCCGACTTCCTCGATCTGCTCACGCTCCCGTCGCGGAAAAAAATTGCGCGGCGCGAACTGGAGCAGACAAAGTTGCGCGTGGCCGACAGCGTGTTGCATCACGCCACCGAAACGCAGACGGCGTTCTACACGGCGCAGGCCGGCGCGCATCTGGCAAAGCAGATCGGCGTCATCGCGGAGGTCAACGACGCGGCGGCGGACGTGGCGCAACGCCAATACGACGCGGGCAACATCAACGATCTCGAATTGCAAAACCAGCAGGCATCTGCCGCGCAAGCTAGGCTCGACTTCATGCAGGCGCAGGCGCAGAGCCGCGCAGATCGCGAGCGGCTCAACCGCGTGCTGGGTTTGTCGGGGCATCAAACTCACTGGATGCTCGCGGATGAATTGCCCGGCTTGCCCGCGACGGAAACGCCGCTGGACAATCTCGAATCGCTCGCCGTCACTCAGCGGCTCGATCTAGCGGTGCTGCGAAGTGAAATGGAATCCGTCGCCGCCGCGCTGAAGTTGAAAAAGAAAACGCGCTTCATTCCCGGCGCGACGATTGGCGTCACCACGGAACGCGACACGAGCGGCCAGCGCGTCACCGGCCCGAACGTGACGTTGGAACTCCCGCTGTTCGACCAAGGCCAGTCCGCCATCGCCAAACTTGCGGCGCAATATCGTCAGGCGGAAAATAATCTGGCCGCGTTGGAAACGAACATCCGTTCGGAAGTGCGGCAGGCGCAGGACGCCCTGCTGTCGTCGCGCGAAGCAGTCGAGCATTACGACAAGACGCTGATGCCGCAGCGTCAGAAAATTCTGCGCGAGACTTTGCTCCACTACAACGCGATGCAGAAAAGCAGCTACGAATTGCTGGCGGCGAAGGAGCGGGAGCAAGTCGCCGAGCGCGGTTACGTCGAGGCGTTGCGCGACTACTGGATTGCACGGGCGGAACTCGAACGCGCCGTCGGCGGACGTTTGAACGGCGACCTCACGCCGTCGCCCGCACCGATGAAAATGGATTCAACCCCGGAACACAAAAATCACAACCCTTAAAATTTACAGCGAAAGAAAAATTATGAATCGTAGAAACTTTTTAACTGGCGCGGCCACGATTGCGGGCGGCGCGTTGCTCACCCGCTTGACTCCGAGCGCGATTGCCGCCGAACCTGGCAAGGCCGCTGTCAGCACCGGCAAGACCGAGCCGTTCAATCCGGGCGGGCTTGGCTACAAGCCCGTCATCACGCCCAACGGCGTCACGCTGCCGTGGAAGATGGTGGATGGCGTGAAAGTGTTTCATCTCGTCGCCGAGCCGGTGACGCATGAATTTATTCCGGCGATGGAAGAACATCCCGCGCTCGTCGCCGAGTGCTGGGGTTACAACGGGCGCGTTCACGGCCCGACGATTGAAGCCGTCGAGGGCGATCACATTCGCATCTACGTCACGAACCGGCTGGCGGCGGCAACGAGCGTTCACTGGCACGGGATTTTGCTGCCGAGCGGCATGGACGGTGTCGGTGGTGTCTCGCAGAAGGCGATTCAGCCGGGCGAGACTTTCAAATATGAGTTCACGCTGAAGCAGCACGGCACGTTCATGTATCACTCGCATCACGACGAGATGACACAGATGCAGCTTGGCATGGTCGGTATGTTCATCATCCATCCGAAAAATCCGACGCAGCCGCCACCGGATCGCGACTACGCTTTCATGTTGAGCGAATGGAAAATTGAAGTCGGCGCGCGGCGTCCCGACCCAAATGAAATGACGGACTTCAACGTGTTCACTTTCAACGGACGCAGTTTTCCCGGCACGCAACCGCTCGTCGCCAAAGTCGGCGAGCGTGTCCGCATCCGCATCGGCAACTTGAGCACGATGAGCCATCACGCGATTCATCTGCACGGTTATTATTTCAAAGTCGTCGCCACGGACGGCGGGCAGATTCCCGAAGCGGGGCAATGGCCGGAGACGACTGTTCATATGCCCACGGGCAGCACGCGCACGGTGGAATTTGTCGCCAACGCGCCGGGCGATTGGGTGATGCACTGCCACATGCTGCATCATGTGATGACACAGATGGGGCATCAGTTCGGCAACTTGATCGGCATCAAGACCGACGGCCTGAACGAAAAAATCCGCAAGCTCGTCCCCGGTTACATGACGATGGGGCAGGACGGCATGGCGGACATGGGCGACATGGGCATGGCTGTGCCAAAAAATTCGCTGCCGATGGTCGGCGGTCGCGGCCAATACGACTACATCACGATGGGTGGGATGTTCACGATTGTGAAAGTGCGCGAGGAATTGCCCGCCGATGGCTCTGACCCCGGCTGGTATAAATCGCCGCCCGGCACGCTCGCGGACGTTGCACCTGAAGCGGATTTGAAACGCGACGGCATTGAACTGCCCAAGACTGCCGCGCTGGAAAAACGCAAGGCCGACGTGTGGTGCGGCACGCCGCCGAAAACAACTGCGCCAACTTTGCTGGCAAGGAACGAAGTCAACGGACGAGTCAAACTCCACTGAAACCAAAACACGAAAGGAAAAAATAAAATGAAAACGAAATGGATGCTGACGGTGGTTGCGGCGCTCGCGCTGGGCGTGGCCGTGTTGAACGTGACCGGCTGCAAAAAATCGGAAACCGAAAGCACGATGCCAGCGCACGACGCAGCCGCAAACGTGGATGTTCCAAAAAATGCGCCCGCCGCAGCGCCCGCGCCGGAAACGAACGCCGCACCACCAGCCATGTCCACCAACGCGCCCGCACCGGAAACCAAAGTTGCCGCCAAGCAATACACCTGCCCGATGCACCCCGAAGTCGTGCAGGATTCGCCCGGCAAATGCCCCAAGTGCAATATGGACTTGATGGAAAAATAATTTGAGGGATTTTCCGCGCGGCGGAGTATTAAGTATGGCTGGACAACATTTTTTGTTGTGGCAGCCTCAAATTTAGATTGCTTAAAAATGCGTTTTAATCAAACCAAGTTGCGTCCGTTGTTCCGCTGGATGGCGGGGCTGACGCTATTGACTTGGCTGGGCGCGAACGTCCTGTGCCAGTCGCATTGCCTGCTAGAGTCCTGCAAGGGCGAAGATTCTAGCAAAACAATGGCGGCAGAATCATCGCATGTGGACGAGCACAATGCGCCGTCCGGCAGTCACGATGAAAAATCCACCGCAGCCTGCGACACGCTAAAATCCGCGCTGAACCAAAACTCCGCCGCGCTTTTCATCACTCCGACGTTTGCCTTTCTCTATGACCTTGCTCCGGCAGTCCTTGCGCTGAACGCGTCAGCCATCAAGCCGGCTTCGGCCATTTTCCGCCAGCCGCCGGACGCCAATCGGGTTCTTACGCCCGAAGTGTATCTTGGCCCGGCGTTCCGCAGCCAAGCTCCGCCACTCGCCAGCTAACTTGAATTCCGTGCGCGACAACGCGCCAGCGTAATTCAAGTTCCCCTCCGTCCCCTGTCAACTTGTCAGGGAAGTGTTTTGTCTTGCGACAAGCAGGTTGTTTCCGAAATCCAATTGCAGATGCCGAGTTATGATTAAAAAAATTTCAATATATTTAGCAGTTTTGTTGGCCGGGTTCAGCGCAGTTGCCGAATCAATGGCGACCAACCTCACGCCGGCGAGCGCGGCGGCAACGGCACTGGTCGAGAACCGCGACCTGGCTGCCGCGCGCTTTGCCATCCGTCAGGCTGAAGGGCGGCTCAAGCAGGCGGGGCTGTGGCCCAACCCGGAGTTTGAACTTGGCGGGAAGAATGACAGCGCGTTTGCCAACGAAGGCGAAAACGATTTCACAACGGGTTTCAAACAACGCTTTCCTATCACCGGAAGACTGACCAAGGCGAAAGCCGTGGCGCGGGTGGATGTGGCGTTGGCGTTGGCCGAAGTGCGCAATCAGGAACGCCTGCTGGCCGGCGAAGTGTTGGGTCGCAGCCGCGAATTGCTTGTCTCACAAGCGAAGCTCAAGGCGAATGACGAAATTCAGAGCGTCATCCAAAAGGTCGTTGAGGTTTCCGAGAAGCGATTGAAAACCGCCGAGGTTTCCGCTGCTGATGTGAATGCAGCCAAACTGGAATTGCAAAAACTGACGCTGGCACAGGCCATGTTGCTCAATCAGCAGGAAGCTGCCAGCACGACACTGAATCGTCTATTGGGGCGTGAACCCAAAACGCCGTTGCGGATTTCTGGGGAAGTCAGCGCGGAGTTTGACACGAGTGACATTGAGGAAATTTCGCAACAGGCAATTGCCCGGCGACCCGACCGTCAGTTGGCGGCACTCGGCATTGATCGCGCGGGAGCAGAAATCAAACTCGCCCGCGCGGAGAAGTGGGAAGACTGGACGGTGGGCTTTGATTACAGTCGCGGCGTCAGCAAGTTTGACGCGCCCATTGGGACAAAGACCGACAATTTTCTTGGCGTCGGGGTTTCGATTCCGCTGCCGTTCTGGAATCAAAATCAAGGACGGGTCAGCGAAGCGCAAGCCACGCAGCAACGCGCCGAGGCCGAACTGTTCGCGCTTGATTTGCGTATCAAGGCCGAGACGCAGACGGCGGAAGACCAGATGCGTCGTCTGCTTGGCATCTTGCGCCAATACCGCGACGAATCCATCAAGCT
>JAYVQV010000133.1:0-9766 GCA_043776855.1 Limisphaerales bacterium
CGCGTAGCGGGACCAGCCGCAGTCCGCCGGAAAAACAAGCCGTGGCGACAGTTTTATTGAAACGGCTCCAGTTCACTGGGTGCAGCTTGACACGGTTCGCTCTCGTCCTCGTTCTCGTCCTCGAATTCAATCTACCAAGCGAGGAGGAGGACGAGAACGAGGACGAGGAGGATTGCCCACGGACAGTGGCAAGCTGCACCCTAGTTCACTTGGCTCCGGTGGCGCGGAAGACGGCGGGGATGGTGCGGAGGAGGATGGCGATGTCCAGCCAGATGGACCAGTTGTCAATGTATTCCAAGTCGAGCCGCACCCATTCTTTGAAGTCGGAAATCTTGTTGCGCCCCTGCACCTGCCAGAGACAGGTGAGGCCGGGCTTGACGCTCAAGCGGCGGCGGTGCGCGAGGTCGTTGAAGCGTTTCACCTCGTCCACCGGCAGCGGGCGCGGGCCGACCAGACTCATCTCGCCATGCAGGACGTTCAAGAGCTGCGGCAGTTCATCGAGGCTGTATTTGCGGAGGAATTTCCCCAGCGAAGTGACGCGCGGATCGTTGGTGACTTTGAAAACGGGGCCGGTCATCTCGTTCATCGCGGCGAGTTCGTGTTGGAACTGCTCGGCATTGGTCACCATCGTGCGGAACTTGAAGATGTTGAACGGCGCGCCGTTGACGCCGGAGCGTTGCTGGCGGAAAAAAACCGGGCCGGGTGACGTGAGCTTGATGAGCAGGGCGATGATGGGGATGACCGGGATGATGAAGAGCACGGCGACCATCAAAAACGCGCCGACAAAATCCATCAGCCATTTGGCCATCATCTGCCACGAGGTTTCCGGCGTGGAGCGGAAGACGAGCAGCGGGGCGCCAAACATTTCGTCGAAGCTGGCGCGGGCGATCTGCGTGGCAAAAAAATCCGCGACGAGCCACGCCTCCACGCCTTCGGTCTCGCACAACTGGATGATGCTTTCCACGCGCTCGAATTCCGCGTGCCGCGCGCTGACGAGGACGCCGCTGACGGAATGTTCGTGCAGCAGCTCGATGAGCTGCGCGGGGGTGGCGACGGGCAGGTTGAAGTCGGCGGCGACCTCGATGCTGTTGGCGGCCTGTTCGTTGACCATGCGACGGAGGCGGATGATTTCGTCGCGGGTGCCAGCGATGATGATGCGGCGTTTGTATTGCGCCCTGGCGAGCCGGCTGTTCAATCCGGCGCGGAGAATTTCCTCCTTCACCCAGACGAGCGTGAAGCTGATGATCCCGAAGAGCACCATGGTTCCGCGCGGGGTTTCGTTGGATTCCTTGTAGATGAAGAGGAGCAGCACCAAGCCGATGGTCAGGATGAAGCAGGACTTGAGCAGCGGCCAGAACATGGACGAACGGGCGGTGAGCATGGGGCGGTTGTAAAAACCCTGCGACTCCAGCACAAGCGGCGCGGCGGGCACGAGCGCAAAGTAGAGCCACATATCGCGCTCAAACAGGACGCCCGAAATACTTTCCAAATGAAACAACGGAATCCAAGTCCCCAGGGTCTGGTTGACCAGGTCGGTGATGACCGGGTGGCTGCGGACAACAAACGCCAGCCAGAAGCTTGTGGCAAACACAACAGCGTCCGTGAACTGGTAAATCTGCGTCCGAAACTGGCGGTCACGTTGCAACATGATGGTTCAAATCTGAACTGAATTTATCGGCATCGTCCTTGATCCTTGTGTTAGGGCGTCCGGGGTGCAATTTGAAACTCTGGCACGGACGTAGCAATCAAATTTTTCACGCGCGCAAACACCGCGGCCTCCGCGCCGGGCGGGCAGAGGGTGAAATAAGAGGCGTAAGCCCAGCGTTGCAGTTCGCCGTGGCGGAAGAGGTGATACAGGATGGAAGTCTGGATGGCGGTGTAGTCATCCGTCTCGTCGTTCCCGGCCACGAACCAGAAAACATACACGCCGCTCACCGCCTGCTGCCGTCCATCCGGCGCGGTGAAAGTGTTATGCACGATCCATTCCTGCACGCGCAGTTCGTAAGGCGTCGCCCCGGCGACGGGAATCTTCACGCTGATTTTTTCCGCAATCTGCCAGCCTTGGCCGGGCAGACAATAGTCCGGCCGGTGAATGCTCGTGCGGTCCGCGCCCATCAGAATCAGATTGGCCATCACCTGAAATCCGTCCGGCGCGGTGTAGAGCCGGCTCGCGTAGCTCGTGTCCTTCGGCAGATAATCCAAAACGACCTGCGACGTCGGCACGTTGGTGGAGACGAAATCGAGGACGTCCGCCGGCAGGGAAATTTCCACGTTCACCTGGCCGGGAATGGCCACGGCCTTGATGCCGGGCTGGCCAAGGCGGCGGTTCGTTTTCAGGTGCTCCAGCGCGCCTGCCGTGCCGCCGATGATGGCGAGCGTGGTGCAGAACAAAATAATTTTCTGGGTGACCGCGCTCATAGTTTGGCCTCCGATGGTTTTGCCTCCGGAAACTTTTTCTCCAGCCAGCGCGTCAGAAAAATCAGGCCGCCAATCGCCGGAATGTAGGGGACGATGCTGAAGAGCGAGCTTTCGTGGACGTAGTTGCCGGACGCCTGCCCGCCCATTTCCGCCGCGATGATGATGCAGAGCAGGCGGAGAAAATTTCCCAGCACCGAGAGCGGCAGCGCCATCGCCATCAGAAAAACCCGCTTCTTCGGCGAACGGAACGTGACGAAGCCATACACTGTTGCCAGCAGGAAAATCGCGATCAAACTCCGCATCCCGCTGCACGCCGCCGCCACGTCGTATTGAAACTTGCCGCCTTGCCCGAGCAGCTGCGTGCCCACGCGCTGCACGTCAATCGTCAGAAAATTTGCCGCGCCCGACGCGAGCATCGAGACGATCAGCCGCAGCGGAAACGTGAGCGGCAGCAGCCACGCCGCCAGCGGCACGCAAAAAATAAACAGCCAGAACGGAAAAAAACTTTCCTTCAGCCACGCCCGGCCCCACGCCATGCCCATCAGCCCGAAAATCCCCAGGAACATCGCCATGGTCGAAAAACGCGGCTGTTGCAGGATGAAGCCGACGAGGTGAACCAGCGCCGCCGCCGCCACCAGAAAAATTCCCGGCCACCAGACTTGCAGCGGCAGCGCGAGCAGCGCCTGGCGCTTCCACCAAAACAGCCCGACGACGACGAAGGGAATCAGGTTGCCGTAGCCGTCATCCGCCGACGCGGTGATGTTGTAAGCTTCATCCAGCCACGCGAACAGCGACGGGCTGTGGACGTAGCCGAGGATGGAATTGCCGATGAAATGAAACAACGCCAGCCACGCCGCGAGCAGGCCGAAGAAAAATAATTTATTCGGCAGTTTATGCCAGCACGCCGCCGCGTCCGGCCAGAAACCCGGGGCCGCATCCGTTTTGGATTCACCATTCATGAATCCGTTTAGACTGCCAGAGCGCGGCTTCTGCTCAAAGAAAATACCGGGCGCTCATGGCGACGGATGCAACTTGACCCGGTTGCGGTCTGGCTCCCTCGCCCCGCGAGGCACGAGCGGGGAGAGGGCTGGGGAGAGGGGATTTTTATTTTGCAAACCATTGGCCTCCTCTCCCCGGCCCTCTCCTCCTCCGAGGAGGAGAGGGAGCAAACAAGAGCAGAGTCAAGATGCACCCCATGGCAACGGATGTTTTTTCAGGCCCGTCCACTGCGCGAAAAATTTCAGCACGAACAGCGGATTGTTCCGCAGGTAGCGCTTCCCCAAACGTCGCGGCTCGCTGCACAAACGGTAAAACCATTCCAGCCCCGAGCGCTGCATCCAGCGCGGCGCCTGCGCCACGCGCCCGGTGTGAAAATCAAACGCCGCGCCCACGCCCAGCATCAGCGTCACGTCCAGCTTGGGCAAAAATTCAGCCATGAACTTCTCCTGCTTCGGCGTGCTCAAGCCCACCCACAAAATGTCTGGCTGCCCGGCGGCGATTTGCGACTGCAAATTTTTAACTTCAATTTCATTCAGCGCGCGGAACGGCGGCGTGTAGGTTCCAGCGACTTGGAGCTTGGGAAATTTTTCCTGCAATTTTTTGGCGAGCAGTTCCGCCACGCCCTCCGCGCCGCCGTAGAAAAAATGTTTTGCGCCGCTCGTCTCGCTCCACGCGCACACGTCCAGCATCAGGTCGGGGCCATAGACGCGGGACATTTCGCGGTGGCCGTCCAATTTTCCAGCCCACACCATCGGCATTCCGTCCGGCGTGCAAAGAAATGCGGCGTTGAGAATTTTTTTGAAGCCGTCATTGGCCTGCGCCTCCATCACGCCGTGAACGCCGGTCACGCAGATGTAGCCCTTGCGCCGGTCACGCACGGCGGCGGCGATGGCCTCCAGCGCCGTCCGCAAATTGAGGACGCTGATGCCGACGCCGAGGACATTGATACGTTTGCTTGCCATCATTTTAATTCGCCATCCCCAAATTTTTCGCCAGCGCGCCCTGCCGCCGGTCAAAGGTCAAAAAAACTCCCGCCGATAATGACCACGCCGCCGCGAGATGCCACAGATCAAACGCCGTGTGCCGCTTCTGCCAGCCGTGGGTTTCGCCGAGCGACCTGGCCATGGCGATGGAGTCCGTCATGTCGAGCGGCTTGCGGAGGAAAAGTTTTCCGTTCACCGCGCGGTCAAAACGGTTGATGAGGCGGCGGGCGAGGTGGACGGGAATAGAATTTTCCTGGCGGTGCGTGGCCGCGCGGATGGCGGCGGGAAATTCCAGCAGCTGCACTTCGCAGACGACAAAATCGTGCGCGGCAAACTGTCCCGCCTTGGCTCGCGCCAGCAAATGATTCTCGTCATCCTCGTGCAGGTAGCTGACCAGAAAACTGGTGTCGCAATAAACCGTCACTCGCGATCCTCCGTGATCAGCTTGGCCAGATTCGTCTTCACCCGCGCGCCCTCGGCGGGCAAATCTTGGAACAACTGGTCGAGCTGGGCGTTGATGTTGCGCGCGCCGGCGTCAATGCGCGTCAGCTCGAAAACCTTGCCGCCGCGTTTTTCCACCACGACGGTCTGGCCGGGGGCGAGGGCTTCTTCGGGCGAGCCGTGCCGCAACTGGCGGCCGCTGATGCGTCGGTGTGACATAGTGCTAACAGGCTATGTTAGACAATCGGCGGCGTCAATTCTTCTCGCGGACACCTGCCGGAGCGCGGAGCATTGCTCCGCGCTCCCTTGGGTGCATCTTGACACTGTCCATGAATCAGAAGTGGGCTGGAGGCCACGCCCCTTCGCCCGGACAGGCGGGACGCCTGTGCTACAGCGGCGGCGAAGCCGCCGCCCAAAGTAGCGCAGGCGTCCCGCCTGCTGCCGGATAAGGACAGTGTCAAGATGCACCCCGCTCCCTTCACCCGATGAAAATTGACTCCGCCAACGCGGTTTTTTAGCATCCGACCCAGCCCCGTCGCCACCCGACGCGGCCTGCGATGCCAACCAACACCACCCAGCCCGCCACGCCGCGCCATTCCCGTTTGCAGGGGCAGACGCCGGAATCGCTCGCGGATTATTATTCCGGCAAAAAACTTTACGGCGACGATTTCAGCCTCGACGAAATCCGTGAATGGTATTCGCTCGAAGAAAACGCCTGCTTCGCGGAGGTCTATGACCAAGGCCGCAAGCGGATGCCGAACAATGATTTTCTCCACTGGCATCACGGCTACCGCTGGGCGTTGAACCACCGCGAGAGCCTCGGCAAAGTCCTCGGCCTGGGCAGCGGCAACGGCGAGGAGTTCCGCCCCGTCCGCAAATTCATCGAACATCTTTACATCGTCGAGTCGGCGGAAGGTTATTTTCAAAACGACGCGGCGACGACCTACGCCAAGGCGCAGGTGGACGGCACGCTGGGATTTCCCGATAACTTTTTCGACACCGAAGTGAACGTCGCCGTGCTGCACCACATCCCCAACGCCTCGCACGTTCTGCGCGAATTGTTCCGCGTGCTCAAACCCGGCGGCACCTGTCTCGTGAAGGAACCGATCACGACGCTCGGGCCGTGGCACTGCCCGCGCAAGCCCGGACTGACGCCGTGCGAACGCGGATTTCCCCGGCTGCTCCTCGACGAAATGGCGCGCGCCGCCGGCTTTGAAATCGCGCGTAAAACCTATTTTGAATTTCCACCGCTGCGGCATCTGCGCGATCGCGGCGGAATTGACACCTACAATTCCCGTTTCTGGACCGGCCTGGATCAACTGTGCTGCCGGTTGACAGATTGGAGCTACCGCTACCATCGCGTGAACTCGTTCCAGAAATTTGCGCCGTCCTACGCGTTTCTCGTCCTGCGAAAACCGGCGGCGGGCCGCTAATGAAACTGCTCGTCTTCGCCCACACGCCGCCGCCGCACCACGGCCAGAGCTACATGGTGCAGCTCATGCTCGCCGGCTTCGGCGGCGACGCGCGCCAAAAAAAATCTTTGGCGGCGAACGCGCATGGCATCCAGTGCTACCACGTCAACGCTCGCTTCTCGCGCGGCCTGTCGGACATCGGCGAGTTTCAGGGCACGAAAATTTTCCTCATCTTCTGGTTCTGTTTGCAGGCGGTCTGGCTGCGCTTTCGTCACGGCGTTAAACATTTTTACTACGTTCCCGCGCCCGGCAAAACCGTGGCGCTCTACCGCGACTGGCTGGTGATGCTGCTGTGCCGCCCGTTTTTCTCGAACGTCATCCTGCACTGGCACGCCGCCGGGTTGGGTAAATGGCTGGAGTCCGAGACGACCATCGTCACCCGCGCGACGACGTGGCGCTGCTTCCGCCCGGTCAACTTGAGCCTCGTGCTCTCGCGCTACAACTTCGCCGACGCGCAAAAATTTCTCTCGCACCAGATCGCCGTCGTCAACAACGGCATCCCGGATCCCTGCGTAGATTTTGCCGCCGCCATCCTGCCGCTCCGCCGCGCACACTTCGCCGCGCGCCAGAAAATTTTTGCCGGAGAAACCGCCGCCGCGCCGATGACGGTGAACGTCCTGTTCCTCGCGCACTGCACGCGGGAGAAGGGTCTCTTCGCCGCCGCCGAGGCCGTCATGCGCGCGAACCGTTCGCTCGCCGCGCTCAAGCTGCCGCTGCGCCTCAAACTCACCGTCGCCGGGAATTTTGTGACGGATGCGGAGCGGGCCGAGTTCGACCAACTCTCGCAGGACCGCGAATTTTCCGCCACCGTGCAGCACGCTGGTTTCGTCAGCGGTGAACGCAAGACCCAGCTTTACCGCGACGCGGATTTATTTTTATTTCCCACGCAATACCT
The DNA here is from genome assembly GCA_043776855.1 of Limisphaerales bacterium. Lineage (GTDB taxonomy): Bacteria > Verrucomicrobiota > Verrucomicrobiia > Limisphaerales > UBA11358 > UBA11358. The sequence continues at coordinate 7,209 of JAYVQV010000133.1, forward strand.
CGGCGAAAACCAGCCGGTGAATCTAATCGAGGCGATGGCGTTCGGCCTGCCCATCGTCACGACGCGCTGGCGGTCGCTGCCGGAAATGCTCCCGCCGAATTATCCCGGCCTCGTCAGCGGCCAGGAGCCGGGCGAGATTTCCGCCGCCCTCCTGCGCGTGCTCGGCGAAGAAAGCGGCGAGACGGCGCGAAAACATTTCACGGACAACTTCACGCTCGAACGGCATCTCGCCACCCTCGCCGCCGCCCTCCGCAGCGTGGAATAGATTTACGATGGCTGATTTAAGATTTACGATTGGCGCGGTTTGAAAATCATCAATCGTAAATTGAGACCTCCGCAAAAAGTAGTGGGACAGGCTTCCAGCCTGTCCAGTTTCTTTGGAAATACGCGGCCCCTCGACCGGCCAGATGCCTGTCCCACTATTTTTTGCAGAGGTCTTAACCGAAACCATGCAATTGAAACCACAGATGGACACGGATGGACACAGATGGGGCTGGGGCTGGGTGAGTTTCCGTCAGAGACGAGCCGGTCACTTTTTAGTGGCGTCAAGCGACGGCTCCCCCCGGGCGATTTTATCCGTGTTTATCTGTGTCCATCTGTGGTTAAAAAAATTCTTGCTGCATGGATCCGGCTTAAATCATAAATCAAAAATGATCGTCGGCCTGCTCCAGCTCAACGCAACCATCGGCGACTTCGCGGCCAACCGCGCGAAGCTCCTCGCCGCCTACGCGCAGGCCGTCGCGCGCGGCGCCGAGTTCGTGCTCGCGCCGGAACTGTTTCTCTGCGGCTACCCGCCGCGCGATTTGCTGCTGCGGCCTGACTTCATCGAAGCGAACCTTTCCGCGCTCGCCGAGACCGCGCAGCAAGTCGGGGCCGTCCCGCTCTGCGTCGGCTTCGTGGACCGCAGCCCGGAACGGCCCGGACGCGCGCTGCGCAATGCCGCCGCCGTTTTGCAGAACGGCCAGATCATCTGGCGCATGACGAAAAGTTTGCTGCCCACCTACGACGTCTTCGACGAAGACCGCTACTTCGAGCCGGCGAAAAAAGTGGAGCCATTTATTTTCAATGGCAAAAAACTCGGCATCACCATCTGCGAAGATATCTGGAACGACGCCGATTTCTGGCCTGACCGTTTGTATCGGCACGACCCGGTGAAGGAACTGATTTTGCAGGGCGCGGAAATCATCCTGAACCTTTCCGCCTCGCCGTGGTGCGACGGCAAGGAGCGCACCCGCCTCGAAATGCTCCGCCGCGTGGCGCGCGATGAAAAAATTCCGCTCGCGCAGGTCAACGCCATCGGCGCGAATGATGAATTGATCTTCGACGGCCACAGCGTCGCGCTCGACGCGCACGGCGACGTGCTCGCGCTGGGCCAGGGTTTCAAGGAGGACATCCTCGTGGTGGAATTGGAAACCAAAAATGGCCGCGCGCCCGTCGCTGCCCGCCGCAGCGAAGTCGGCCAGCCGGCCAGCGAATTTAATTTTGATTTCCCCCCGCGCGAAGAGCTGTTGTTCGCCGCGCTCTCGCTCGGCATCCGCGACTACGTCCGCAAGTGCGGCTTCAAGTCGGTGATTCTTGGTTTGAGCGGCGGCATTGATTCCGCGCTCATTGCCGTCCTCGCGGCGGACGCGCTGGGGGCGAAAAATGTTTTCGGCGTGGCCATGCCCGCGCGCTATTCGAGCGAGGGCAGTTTGACCGATGCCGAAAAACTCGCGAAGAATCTCGGCATCCGTTACGAAGTTTTGCCCATCGAGCCGCCGTTCAAAGCCGTCGAGGCGCAGTTGAAAAAACTTTTTGCCGGCACCCAGCCGAACGAGGCGGAAGAAAATCTCCAGTCGCGCCTGCGCGGCGTGACGCTGATGGCGCTCTCGAACAAATTCGGCGGCCTCGTGCTGACCACCGGCAACAAATCCGAGATGGCCGTGGGCTACTGCACGCTTTACGGCGACATGAACGGCGCGCTCGCACCCATCGCCGACGTGCTGAAAACGGACGTCTATAAAATCGCCCGCTGGGTGAATCGCGAACGCGAAATCATTCCCTCCGATTCCATCACGAAGCCGCCCAGCGCCGAGCTGCGCCCCGGCCAGAAGGACCAGGACTCGCTGCCGCCGTATGAAATTCTCGACGGGATTCTGGATTTGTATGTCGTGAAAAATCTGGGCAAACAGGAAATCATTTCACGCGGCTTCGACGCGGCGGTGGTCAACGACGTGGTGAACAAAATTAATTTCAGCGAATACAAACGGCGGCAGGCCGCGCCCGGCCTGAAAGTTTCGCCGCGCGCCTTCGGCATGGGCCGGCGCATTCCGGTGGCGCAAAAATTTCGCGCGAAAGTTTGAACCGCGGGCGGAGCGCCGAGCATTGCTCGGCAAGAGGGAAGAATTACCTGTCAATCAAGCCGAGCGATGCTCGGCGCTCCAATCATTCGCGCATTACCCGTCGCACGGGTGATGCCTTAATTCAGAAACGGAGCGCGGGTCTATGACCCGCAGCGGCCACGCCCAAACCGAACCGTTGCCAATAAACGGTGACGTTCGGAAATCTGGAACGGCGGC
>JAYVQV010000134.1:0-9762 GCA_043776855.1 Limisphaerales bacterium
CCGTGACGAGTGATGCGTGATGCGTGAGGGGCAGGCTGTGCCGCGCGGGCGGCGGACAAAATTTCTGCGCGCCAGTCGCCAGGAATTTCTTTCACCGGCTGCCGCGAAATTTTTTGTTCCAATTCAGCATCCATACATTTCATCCGTTTTATTTTTAACCGCAGAGAACGCAGAGAGCGCAAAGAATCCAAAGGGTGCATCTTGCCGCTGTCCATGAATCAGAAGTTGGCCGGAGGCCACGCCCCTTTGCCCGGACAGGCGGGACGCCTGTGCTACAGCGGCGGCGAAGCTGCCGCCCAAAGTAGCGCAGGCGTCCCGCCTGCTGCTGGATAAGGACAGTGTCAAGATGCACCCGCCGCCCCACCGCCTCACAAGCGCAGGAAAATTTTCCGCTGGTAAAGAAACCGCGCGAACCACACGAACAGCAGCACCCCGACCAACGAACTGACCAGCTCGCCGAACCCGACGCAAACGTGCGCGTCAAAAAAACTTTTCACCGGCCCGCCCGTCAGCCGCCGCGCGAGTTTCTCGAAGCCGAGGCCACCAAGAAAATTGCTCGTGAGATACAGCGCAATCGGATTCATCCCGATCCAGATGAACGGCTGACACCACCGCTGCCATTTCTTGATGTCCACGATCCAGTAAAACGCCGCCAGCAGCATCGCGCTGTAACCGCCCGCCACGAGAACGTAGGACGACGTCCAGATTTTTTTGATGACGGGAAATTCCATGCCCCAAATCCAGCCGAGCGTCGCGCTGGCCGCGCCCGCGCCGAACAGAATAAAAACTTTTTTCATGGCCGGCAGATTTTTTCGCCCCAGAAAAAGCCCGGTGAAAATTCCCAGCAGCCCGGTGACGATGGCGGGCAGCGTGCTCACAAAACCTTCGGGGTCGTAAAACAAATCGTATTTGCGCGCGGGCAGATGCTCGAAATCAAAATGGTTCGCCACGTTGTAGCCCGGCTCGTATTTGCCGACGACGCGGTTGGTCGTGGCAAAATACATTTTCTCCGTGGCCTGCCAGAGCGACTGATCTTTTGTCGCGGAAGGATTTCGGGCGGAAGGATTGTCGGCGTCGCGGAATTTCGCAGCGAGCTTCGCGTCGCCCGCCGTTTCGGCTTGAGCCGCGAGCGCATCTTTTGCCAGATGGATGTCGCGGATGGAAAGGTTTGCCATCAACGCCCAATAACCCAGCAGCAGCGCCGCCGCCGCCGCAATCAACCCGCGCACGTTGCAAAAAATAAACAGCAGTCCGCCGACGGTGTAGCAAAGTGAGATGCGGTTCAGCACGCCCATCAACCTCATGTCCGGCCACGGATTCGTGAAGCCACCGGAATAAATCAATGCCACGGCGAACAGCAAAACGCCGCGAATCAAAACCCGTTTCACCGCCGCCGTCTTGCCTTCGCGCTCGATGATTTTCGTGAGCGAGAAAACGGTGGAGACACCCATGATGAAAACGAAGAGCGGAAAAATCAGGTCGTAGAAACGGAACCCCGCCCACTCCGCGTGATCGAGTTGATCGGCGAGAAATTTGGTGGCGGGATTTTTTCCTAGCTCGCCCAGCGCATACACGAACGAGTCCGCACCGAGAATCCAAAACATATCGAAGCCGCGCAGCGCGTCGAGTGAAGTCAGGCGGGACGTTTCAGCGACGGCGGGCGGGGAAATCTTTTCCTTTTGCATCGCGCCAGATTACGCGGGAGCCGCGCGCGCCACGAATCAAAAAGTTGTGGCTTTTGATGCGGTTTTGTAACCACACTTGCGGATATGGAGAAGCGATTTGCCACCTGGTCCACCGCGCTGTGCTTGCTCGCGGCGACCTCCGCCCACGCAGAAACAAAACTCGAAACCGCCCTGCTCACCGCCGTGCGCGACGCACATTTTGAAAGCGTCGTGGACTTCGGCGCGGGCAACGAGGAAACGCCCGTCAGCGCGCAACGCGGCGAACCTGCCAAAAAAATCGCGCACCTGCCCAACGTCAACGTCGCCGTCCTCCAACTTGATGCGAAGGGAAATCTCGTGGATCGCGCCTACGTTATTTTGTCGCGCGATTATCCGAACGGCCTCGTCGTGCCGCTGGATGAAAATCTCGGCGCGACGAGTGTGCGGTTTTTGCGCTGGGATATTGACCGTTCCAATGGCGGAAAATTCTCCAGTGACGGAAACCGCACGAGCGAGAAGGGCTGGACGAATAATCCGCCGCTCACCGTCGCCGATGATTTGGTGCCGGGGCGGACGAACAGCGCGATTCAATTCATGGTTCCCTATCCCGCCTCGCTTTTCAAAAGCATGGTCGCGTTCCACGTCATGCGGATGATTGACGCCGGGAAAATTTCCTTGGACACGGAATATGTTTTTGAACTGCCCGGCGCAAAGCCGGACGCGCGCAAAATCCGCGACTGGCTCGACGCGATGCTCACCGTGAGCGACAACTTCGCCACGCAGGCGTTGCTGAAAATGTTTCACGACAGAAATGAAATCGAGCCGCTTAACCGCGAGTTCCGCGAACTGAATTTGCCCACGCTCCAGATCAACCAGACCGATCCGAAGACCGGACGCGGCTGGGACACCGCGCAAATTAATCTCACCGCGTGGGACATCGCGCGGATGTTCTGGCTGATTGATGGCGTCGCGGAAAAATTCTGGAACGGCGCGGACGGCAAGCCGGTCGGGGGAAATATTTTATCTGATTCCTCGCGCGCGTTTCTGAAAAAAACTTTGAGCGAACAGGCGTTCAACGACTGCCTGACCACGGCAAATTTTCCCGGCGCACCCAATGTCCGCGCGGGAATTCCGTCGCGCGTCGCCGGGCGCTGGATCAATGCGACGAACGGCCGCGTCTTCGTGGACGGCGAAGATTTCGGCGTGGACATCCGCGCCGCCAACGCGAATGCAGAAGTCAGCTTCGCGCACAAGACCGGGCTGACGTTCAACTACGGATCGGACGCGGGCATCGTCACCGCGCTGCCGGGCAAGCCGTTCCGCCACTACGTCATCGCCTGTGTCGCCAACCTGGGCAACCGCTACGCGGACGAAGTGTTTGCCGCGCGAAAAAGTTTTCCGGCGTTCGACAAGGTCGGGCCGATTGTTTACACGCAAAAAATTCCCACGCTCGGCAAGGTGCTGGACGATGCGCTGGTAAAACTTTCAGCGCCGGAGAAGAAGTGATGAACCACGAAATACACTAAAAAGTGCGACAGCCGAATTTGGCAACGGAGCGCGGGTCTGTGACCCGCAGCGGCCACGTTAAATCGGAAGCGTTTGGAAGAAATGCGGAGCTGCTGCGGCTCACAGAGCCGCGCTCCGTAAGTCGTGGCGTCACTGAACAGATTTTCCTTTCGTGTGTTTAGTTTGTTTCGTGGTTCCCAATCTGAATTGAAAAATGAAATCCAGTCCTCAAAAAATCTTAAAGCCTGAACGGCTTTGTTTCGGCGACACCATCGGCATCATCGCGCCCGCGAGCGCGCCGCCGGACCCGAAGGCCATTGACCGCGCCGCCGAAGCGCTGGAGCGATTTGGTTTCAAACCGAAGCTCGCCAAAAATGTTCGCGCCCGCCACGGCTTCATCGCCGGCACCGACCGCGAGCGCGCGGCGGATGTGATGGCGATGTTCGCCGACAAAAAAGTGAAGGCCATCATCTGCATCCGGGGCGGCTACGGCGCGGCGCGGATTCTCGACCGGTTGGATTACGCCGTCATCCGGCGCAACCCAAAAATTCTTTCCGGTTACAGCGACATCACGGCGTTGCACGGCGCGCTGATGAAAAAAGCGAACCTCATTTCCATCCACGCGCCGATGTTGAACGGCGCGCTGGCCGATCCCAAGGTGCCGGAGTTCACGAAAAAATCTTTTCTTCGCACGGTCATGGAGGCGAAACCGGCGGGCAGCATTTGTGAAGGCTACGATGGAAAAACTGTCGAGGTTCTGCGCGGCGGCAGCGCGGAGGGACGGCTGGTGGGCGGCAATCTTTCGCTGATCGCCAGCAGCCTTGGCACGCCGTTCGCCCCGTCGTTCAAGGGGAAAATTATTTTCTTCGAGGACATCAGCGAGCGGCCGTATCGGCTGGACCGGATGCTGACGCAGCTTTTGAACGCGGGAATTTTTTCACAGGTCGTCGGCGTGGCCGTGGGCGTGAACAAGGATTGCAACGAGCCCGGCCAAAAGCCCGGCGGAGAATTTTACCAGTCCGGCGCGGACGTGGTGCGGGAACGGCTCGCAGCGCTGCGCGTGCCGGTAGTGGTGGGGCTGCCGTTCGGTCATGTGGATTTGAACGCGACGATTCCTGTCGGCGTGAACGCGCGGCTGGATGGGCGGCGCGGGGATTTGATCATCACGGAAGCGGCGGTGAAATAATTTTACGGTTTAAGTTGACCGGGCGTTGTCTGATGCCTCACGCCAAGGGCGCAAAGTCCGCAAAGGAAAACAATCTAAACCTTTGCGACCCTTGCGCCCTTGGCGTGAGGTCATCGGTTTATTAAATCGGCTCGGGTTAGAAACCAGCGATGATTTGCCGCGTGAGTTCGGGAATTATTTCTTTCGTGGCTGGGCGCGTGGTGAAAATCACGAGCACAAATTTTCTTCTGTCCGCCAGTTCCACGATGGCCGCATCGTGGCGGGCGGTGCTCATGTAGCCAGCTTTTGACCACAGCTTCGCGGTCGGCGGCAGACCGGCGCCGATGAATTCGCGGCCTTGATGATCGGTGGAATCTGGATTGGCAAACTCGCGCGCCAGCAGTTTCAGCATTTGCTGGCAATGGTTTTCGGAAACACATTGGCCGGTGGCGATCTCGACGAGCAAGCGCGCGGTGGTGTTCGTGGTCAGAAAATTTCGCGACGGCGTGAAATTTTCCACGGCTTGTTTGTCGCGGCCATACGGGCCTTCCCACCACGTCTTGCGGTTGGCGTTGAGGTCGTAACCGAGCGAGTGAAACCAGCGGTTCACTGAATTCCGTTTTTCATGCCACGCGGCGAGTTCGGCGGGTGGAAATTCGAGGCCGCTGGTCGTGTCGGTGAGCGCGTCCACGATGTAGCCGGTCGCTTCGTTGCCGGAGTCCACGATCATATCGCGGAGCGCGCGGCGCAGTTCCGGTGTGTCAGAAATTTTTCCGTCCGCCAGCCAGCGATGCGCGGCGGCGAGGTAAAATAGTTTGATGACGCTGGCGGGATAAATTTTTCCATCGCCGCGATGGTGGGCGCGCGGAAAATTTTTTCCGGCAGACAAATCCACGAGCGTCACGGCGAGTTCGTCGGCACGCAAATTTAGCGGCGTAAAATTTTCCAGTGTGGTGGCGAGGGAGTCGTCTAACAGTTTTTGCAACGCGGTCACGTCTGGATTCTGCCGTGATTCCGGGTGGAGAAAAGTGAAATTATCCATTTCCATCATCCGGCAAATCTGCTTGAATTTGCAGGTGAAAATCATCGCGCGTGCGTGCGAGCTGCGGCTCGCCAACCCGTGGAAAATTGCCAGCAGCAAAGGATCTGGCACCCACCGGACGGTCATTGTGGAACTAACCGATGCCGAAGGTGTCGCCGCCATCGGCGAGGCTGCGCCGTCATCGCTCTACCGCGAGTCGGTGGACAGCGTGCTGCCGGTGCTGGCGCAGTTGGATGGGAGTCAACTTTCATTCGCGGATGTTCCCGGCAGCATGAAGTTTTTGGAGAGCGTTCCCGGAATTCCCATGGCGGCGAAGTGCGCGTTGAATTTGGCGCTGCTGGATGGCGCGGCGAAACGCGTGGGCAAACCGCTCTACGATTTTCTTGGCCTCGGTTTTCGCGAGCAGCATCACGTCACGTCGTTCAGCATCGGCATTGACGCGCCGGACATCATCCGCCAAAAAGTTTTAGATGCGGCGGAGTATCCGGTCATCAAGCTCAAGGTGGGCGATGCGCGGGACAAAGAAAATTTTAATGCGCTTCGCAGCGTGGCGCCGAACAAGCCGGTGCGCGTGGATGCGAACGAGGGCTGGAAGACGAAGGAAGATGCGTTGCGGATGATTGAATGGCTGATGGCGACGGACAAGCATCTGGAATTTATCGAGCAGCCGATGCCGCGCACTGCGAGCGACGCGGATTTGAAATGGTTGAAGGAGCGTTCACCGCTGCCGATTTTTGGGGATGAGTCCTGCCATACGGTCGCGGACATTGCGCGCTGCGCGGAATGTTTTCACGGTGTGAATGTGAAGCTGGTGAAGACTGGCGGCGTGAGCATGGCCTATGACACATTGCAGGCCGCGCGCAAGGCGGGGCTGAAAACGATGATTGGCTGCATGATTGAGACGAGCGTGATGATCAGTGCGGCGGCGCACCTGGCGGAGTTGTGCGACTATCTGGACGTGGACGGAAATCTGCTCATCACGAATGATCCGTTTGCGGGCGTGACGGCGAAGAACGGAATTCTTTCCTTCGCGTCGGCCAAAGAAAAACGCGGACTCTGTGTGAGTCCGCGTTTTTAATTATTTTTTCCACATTGCTCATTTAGGAGCACTAAACCGTTGCAGCATCCACTTGCTGTCATTAGCAGAGGTAGCACCGGAGGTTGACGCCGGAGTAGTCTTACGGATGGGAGGCTTGGTGTTTGCATCCTGCCATTTGTGGCCTTCGGCATGACCGTCTGCAAAGGCAAATTCGCAGACACCATTATGGTATGATGCCGGCACGTCATCCCAAGGGACTGATACCGTCTGATATAAAGTTGCTGGTGGCATCCGCATGCCGAACACGCCGTCATTTAGGCTATCAGGGTGCTCTTCCGTGAAAACAATGAGCGAAGAAGATCCGGGAACGGTGATATCATTTTCTTTCATGTAATTCCGGTAGGCGGTAAAGGCGTATGGACCGGTGGCTCTCACCATGATGTCATCGCCCAGATAGGCATTCATGGAGTAGCTACGCACACGAACCCCGTTGGCGGCTGGCTCGGTGTCCGACGGACATTTGTAGCTGGCCAAAGACTTGGACATATACGAGCCAAGTCCACCGCTGATGATGTAGTCCACGTTGGTATTTTCGGTGCGAACCCCCCAATCCATCCAGCCGGTCACCCAGCTTTGGGCGTTGATGGTGTAAGCTCCTTGATTGATGACCAGTTTACCGTTGTTGTCGCCAGCATACATGATATATGCCAGATCAAGCTGCTTCAGGTTGTTAAGGCATTTGATGCCTTGCGCCTTAGCCTTGGCCTTGGAGAGGGCGGGCAAAAGCATGGCGGCTAAAATGGCAATAATCGCGATGACCACCAGCAGTTCGATGAGGGTGAACCCTCTGCGACAGTTTAGTCGGGCGGGTTTGTTTGAATTTTTATAATCCATATCGTTTTCTATTCCCGCAGGCATCGCAAGGGATGCCTGCGGGAATTGCTGAATTCAATCAATATGTTCGTTTAATGCGGTAGAATTGTATGGAGCCGTTTAATGCCCGGGTGGCGGTGAATGTGCCGCTGGCCGGAGACACGATGGTGGAGGTCACATCACTGTAAGGGCCATTGACCACGCCGGCGGATTGCAAAACAAACTGGTTTGTGGCATCGCCGACATTGCCGTTGAATTTAATCACCACACTGGTTTGGCTGTTGGTGATTTGCGTGATGACGGGACTAGCGAGGCTGATGACGCGCACGTTATCATAGATGATGGAACCACCTTGAACGCCGGTTGAATCGTAGGCATCGCAGTAGCCGAGCATTATGTTGCCGCCGGTGTAAGCCGTGGTGTTGGTGTAGGAAAAGATTTCCGTTTGGTTAATTTTCCAAGTGATGACACCGTTGACTTGGCTGACTTCCACATCGGCCCAAGTGTTGGTAGTGGAGCCATAATTATTAGCAGGCACACCGCCCGCTGTCCACGGTGGTGCCTTGAAGACGCCGGTGAGGGACGAAGCGTTCCGACCACCACCGACTGCAGGACCGGCAGGCAGTGCAGTCGGGTTGTTAGCGACAGTAGGCGAACTAAAAGCGGCGTAGTCTCCCAAACCAGCACCGTCAGCTTCCAGTCCATAAAAAACGCCATCGAACGTCGAGCCGACTGGCACACCGCCGCTGCTGTTGCGGAACCAGTTTGTCTTGGTGCCAGAATGGTTAATGCCGAAGACGGCGTATTCGGTCTGTCCGCTTGAATTGTTTTTGGTCAGAAACATATCAAACCGGAGGGCAAAGTTTCCGGTGAAGCTTTGGCCAACCGGGTAAAAGTTCAACGCGGCGGCTGAAGCTGTGCCGTCATCTTTGTTGACGGTCATGTATAAGCCGAGGGTTGAGCCATCGGTCGTGTGGGGAGCTGGGGGAATTCCCAGCACACTGTAGTCAAAGGGCCATGTGCCAGCCCCACTAGATAGTTGATTAATTCTGAAATCATCAATGCCATTGTTGGCAGCAAAATAGCTAGACCAGTTGTTAGATGTGTCGGTGTTGAAGCTGTCTGACCAAAGCACAGTTTCCGGCGGCAAGTCCGCATCAACGATGGATACCGTTCCCGTGGAAGCTGGCGTTGCCACATTATAGCCAGTGCCACCAGCTACTGTGGCAGTTACTGAACGGCTTCCGGTATAGATACCATTATAAATTGGATAGACTTTGAACGTGGTGGTCGTTACACCCGCAGCCATGTCTACCACCGCTGAATCATAATAATAATCCGTCCCGGCTGTGGCGGATCCGCCGAAGTTGATGTTGATAGCTCCGGTCAAATCCACATTCGTATTTCCCAAGCGGGTAACTCTGAACCGTGCGTAATCATTGGTGCGCTCATACATCTGGGTGTCCAAATTGGTAACAGAAATGGCCGGGGTGGCAGTGTTAATTATATTGATGGTGTCATTTCCAGGAGAACCAACGCCGTAACCTGAACCGCCTGCCAAGGTGAGCTTGACCGCAATCGAGGGACGCGGCACGGCGTCTACCGTAGGAATCACGGTGATGTTGGTGGCAATTGCGTTGGCGGCAAAGGTGATGGTGTTATTGGTATTAGCGATGAGTCCCGCAGGAGCAAGGCTGTAGGCGCCGGGGTAATTCGTGGCGCTACCGGCTAGGCCGAAGCTAACGGTGAGCGGAAGATTCAAGTTCTGACCAACTCGAGTCAAAGTAAACTGGCCATTGATGGGGCCAGATTGCGAGGCGGTGTTTGAAACGGCGGAAACAGTGACTGAAGTGGGCGGAATGACCATGGAGAATGTTCCGTTCGTTAAGGTAATGTCATTGTAAGTTGTGCAAGTCGTGCTCAAGCCCAGTGAATAGACCCGCAAACTGTCGCTGTTACCGTCAACCGTGTAGACGTTATTTGCCAAGTCCATGGCCACACTCCGTGTTCCATTGCCGGGGGCGGTTACTCTTTGAAACGTTGAGAGATCGGGGATGCCATTCGTCAGTTTCATAAATGCCCAAGTGGTTCCTCCGTTATTTCCCACCGCGAGATAACTGCCGTCGCTAGAAACCGCCACGCCGTAGGTCAGCACACCATTTACGACAAAGAAATCATTAGTTGCGGCTTCGCCAAGACTGATGCCGCCGTTGGTGGGAGATGAAGAGGCCCAAAGCAGATTGGCAGGCACTTGGTTATCGTAGATCCACAGATTGTTATTTCCGCCCGCAATTCCATTCGTGAACGAACGCGGATAGGTGACATAAACGTAGCCGTTGGTTCCGACCGCGACATCCGACACAACCGCGTTAATGCGTCGGTGTAAATTTCTTTCTGTAAATTGCTTTTCTTCCATCTGTCCTGCCCCTTTCGGGGTGAGACGGAGTGAAGGCGAGCGGAGCGAGCCGAACGG
>JAYVQV010000135.1:0-2503 GCA_043776855.1 Limisphaerales bacterium
GCTTGAAACCAAGAACTTCACAAGTGCCTTGCCAGCTTTCCGAGCGGCGCGTGATTTCCAAAACATGATCCGCGACCGCCGCGTTTTCCAGCAACGGATATTCGCCCTCGCCCGCGTGGCAGCGCAGCCGCACCGGTTCGCCCCCATCCGTTTGCACGTCGAAATAAACTTCATCGCTCGAACCGTTGACGCGCATCGCGAGCGAACTGCCGTGGCAGCGCAGATGAAAGGTCGTGCCGGTGAAACCGAGCCGAACCGAGCCGGACGCAGTTTTCGCACGGCGGCCTTCCACGAGAATTTCCGGCGAGGTCGCCGTTACAAAATTCGTCGCGAAAACGAGGGCGTCGGCGGCGTTGAGCCGGACAACGAAGGCCAGCATGACCGTGAGAATAAATACGGGGAATTTCACCGCGCAAGGATGCAGGAAATTCCGGGATGGCAACAAGCAACCAATTTTGATGACACGCCCGGTGACGGAACCCGCCGTGTCACTGGTCGGCCGCCGTTCACCATTTCCAGACACGTCCGGCGAGGGAACCTGCATCTGTTTATCAAGTCAGCGGCGCTTTCATTCCGGCGGCATCAGGCGCGGCTTGTAACGTAAATTGACTTCTTGCGGCGCAATCCAAGCCCTGTAGATTTCCCGACAAGATCAATCACCCGCAAACCTTTCATGGAAAATGTAAAGATTGCTGGATTGTTTCATCTTAAAAATATGCCTCGAAACACTTGCTGCTGCGTCATCCTGTTCGTTTGTTGCGCCGTTTCCGCTCTCGCCCAAAGCGAACGCAACCACGCTTTCGATTCCAATTGGCGATTCCATTGTGGCGATGCGCCGGGTGCCCAGACGGCTGAATTCGACGACTCCACCTGGCGCGTGCTGGATGTGCCGCACGATTGGAGCATCGCGGATTTGCCCGCCCAAAATGAAACCACCAACAGCCGGCGTATCGGGCCGTTTGATCCCGACTCGAGCGCGGGGACGGATGCGACCGGCAACACGGTCGGCGGCACCGGCTGGTATCGCAAATCTTTTTCGCTGCCGAAAAGTGACGCGGGCAAACACATCGCCATCCGATTCGATGGCGTTTACATGGACGCCGATTTTTGGCTGAACAATCATCCGCTCGGCAATCATCCTTATGGTTATACCGCTTTTTCATTTGATCTCACGCCGTATCTTTGCGCGCCGGGCGCAACGAATGTGCTTGCTGTTCGCGTCCGTAACGAAGGCAAGAACAGCCGCTGGTATTCGGGTTCCGGCATCTACCGTCATGTTGTTTTGATCGCAACCGATCCGTTGCGCATCGCGGAAAACGGTTTGCAAATCACCACGCCAGAAGTCGCTCAAGGAAATTCTATGGTTCAGGTGAAAACGGAAATTGCCAATGATCGTTCGAAAAATGTCCGTGTCACCGTGCAAATCAAGTTGCTCGATGCAAAAGGAAAAGTAGTGGCTCGCGGCACAGATGAAGTCGAACTGCCTGCTGGTGGGACAAATTATTCCGGGCAAAAACTTCCGGTGAAGCCCGCGAAACTATGGTCGCCGGCAACCCCTAATCTGTATCGCGCCGAAGTCGAGTTGGTCGTGAATGGCAAAACCGTGGATGCGACCGTGCAAACATTTGGCATTCGGAAGATTGAAGTGGACGCGGAACATGGTTTTCGCCTGAACGGTGAAATGATAAAGCTCCGGGGCGGTTGTCTGCATCACGACAACGGCCCGCTCGGTTCCGCCGCCATTGACCGCGCTGAGGAACGGCGAGTTGAACTGGTGAAAGCGGATGGCTTCAATGCCGTTCGTTGCAGCCACAACCCGCCATCACCGGCGTTTCTCGACGCCTGTGACCGGCTGGGTATGCTCGTGCTGGACGAGGCGTTCGACTGCTGGGTGCGTGGCAAAAACCCGGAGGATTACCACCGGTTTTTTGCCGAATGGTCGGATCGCGACATTGCCGCGATGGTGCGGCGCGACCGCAACCATCCGTCCGTGGTGATGTGGTCCATCGGCAACGAGATTCCTGACCGCTTCGACCGCCTTGACATTGCCCGTCATCTTCGTGAAGCCGTGCTGGCCCACGATTCCACGCGTCCGGTCACCGAAGCTGTCAATCCGATGTGGGAACCGGAAAACCGCCAACGCGACTGGGACAAGGAATCGGACGCGGCGTTTCAATTTTTAGACGTGGGCGGCTACAACTATCAACCTTGGAAATTTGAATCCGACCACGCCCGTCATCCGCACCGCGTCATGCTGACCACGGAATCCTTTCCGAAAGATTTGTTCGATTTCTGGTCCGCCGTTGAGAATCATCACTACGTCATCGGCGATTTTGTCTGGACGGCGATGGATTACCTCGGCGAATCCGGCATCGGTCATGCGGGGCTGGATCATCCCAAATATGAATGGAACCAGCCGTGGCCGTGGTTCAATGCGTTTTGCGGCGACATAGATTTGTGCGGGTTCAAAAAGCCGCAGTCGTATTACCGCGACGTGGTTTGG
>JAYVQV010000136.1:0-2500 GCA_043776855.1 Limisphaerales bacterium
AACCTTCAAGCAATTGATTGGGCTTGCAGAAAAAGGAGCAACTGTAGTTTTTGTAAATTCACAAGCGATGGATGTTTCCGGCCTAAACAATCTGGAAAGGCAAAGAGCTGAATTCAAAAAAATAATTTCAGGTCTGTCATTTGAACTTCAAACCAACATAGTGGGCCATAAAGAGGTGGCAAAAATTGGCAAAGGTGTCGTTGCGCGTATTGATTTGATCCGCATAGGCTCGTGGGCGGGTTCTGCTCCTGAATTAATGTATCGATTTGGTCTTTCGTATGTCCGTCGTTCATTCGACGGCGGCTGGAATTATTTCATCGCCAACCGCACCGCAACAAATTTTGACGGCTGGATTACACTCGGTCACGCTGCAAAATCATTTCTGATCCTTGACCCCATGACAGGCAATTGTGGGATAGCTGAATCTCATGACAACGGAGGTTATTATCGCGCTGATGGCAGTAATGCAACGGATGTTCATCTGCAACTTGCCGCTGGCGAGTCTGTGATTCTTCGTGCGTTTGCCGACAAAAAAGTGGAAGGCCCGTCGTGGACTTATTGGCAGCCCCAGACACCAGACGCCAAACCCCAAACGCTATCCGGCGACTGGAAAATAAAATTTCTCGAAGGCGGCCCGGTGTTGCCCGCCGATTTCTCAACCGCCAAGCTCGCCTCGTGGACGGCGTTCCCCGACACGAACTGCCAGGCCTTCGCCGGCACCGCGAAATATTCGTTGGAGTTCAACCTTCAGGTTGTCCCCGGCTCCGACACGCTAAAGCGTGAACTCCAACATTTTTCCCTCGACCTCGGCGACGTGCGCCAGAGCGCGCGGGTGCGCGTGAACGGCAAGGATTACGGCACGCTCATCACACCGCCGTTCCGCGTGGTCGTGGATAATCTGAAACCCACCGGCAACATCCTCGAAGTGGAAGTCACCAGCGTCGCCGCCAACCGCATCCGCGATCTCGATCGTCGCGGCGTGCCATGGAAAACTTTCCGCGACATCAACATCGTGGACTTGAATTACAAACCCTTCGACGCCTCCAACTGGCCGCTGACGGATTGCGGCCTGCTCGACCCGGTCACGCTGACGCCGGTAAAAGCAGAGAAATAAAGGCAATTAAACCACGAAACACACGAACTACACGAAAAGTTTTCACGAATCGAATCCTGTAATTTTCCGTGTTCCCTTTCGTGTGGTTCGTGTATTTCGTGGTTGAAAAATCAATTCCCCAGTGGTGTCACGCGTGAACCCCTTGGACTCACGGCCATCTCAAACGTGGCGACCGCATCTGGTTTGGCCGGCTCAAAATTCCCGAAGTCATCCGCGATGGATTTCGCCAGCGGCAATTTATTTTCGCGGATGCCGTTGATAATACACTTCGCCAGTTCGTAGCTGCCGTAGTTGTTGTGATGCGTGCCATCCTGAAACGCCTTGCCGATGTCCGCGCCGAGCGCCTTGTAAAAAATCCGGCTCGTCGCGTGCAGATCAATCAGCGCGCAAGCTTCCGCCTTCGCCACTTCGATCACGGCCTCGGGATAACCGGCGAGCGTGTCATGCTCCACGCCGCCCTTGCGCTCCATCGAAGTGACCAGCACCGGCGTGCCGCCCTTGGCGCGCGTCTCGGCGACGATTTTTTTCAGGTTCACTTTGTAAACGTCCAGCGCGTCGGGCGCCTTGTCCTTCATGTCGTTGTGACCGAACTGCACGAACAGATAATCGCCCGGTTTCATCAGGCTAAAAACCTTGTCGAATCGTTTCGCGCCGAGTGAACTCCTGATGCTCTCGCCGGACTCCGCGTAATTCGCCACCGCCACATCCGGTTTGAAAAAGCGCGGCAACATCTGGCCCCAACTATTCCACGGCTCGCCCGACTGGTCGCAAACCGTGGAGTCACCCGCGATGAAAACCGTCGGCACATCCGCGCTTTTGATTTCAAGCGACGACAAACTGGGATGCGCGCCGTTGAATTCCAGCGTCAGCTTCTCATCCCAATCCACTATCTCCGTGTCCTGCTCGCGCTGCTTGAGGTGGACGTGATTGCTCTCGGAAAAATTCGGTGTGCGAACATTGCAGACGAACGAGCGCGTCTCAACTTTTCCCGCCGCCGCGTGGATTTTTTCCAACATCAGACGGCGCAATTCGGATTTGACCGTGACGGTGGATTCGCCGGCAAACGTCGCGGTGACTTTGTAATTTCCTTCCGGCAGTTTGACGGAAAAATAAAACGGCTGGTCACTCGTCGCCGCGCCATTAGTGAACCCAACCCTTGCGCCCGGCTCAAAACCGAAGCCAGTCTCGGCAGAATAAAAATTCGCCAGCGCCACCGGCGTCCAGCCGGGCTTCGCTTCGTTGGAGAAATCAAATTTGAAACTGTCGTTTGCAAAAGCCGTCGCGCAACCAGTGGCAACCAAGCCCGCAGCCAGCACCGCCAGTCGGATCACTGGAGCGCCGAGCACCCGCTCGGCTCGTCGGCTCGGGGCGGGGCCTCACCGACGA
>JAYVQV010000137.1:0-2495 GCA_043776855.1 Limisphaerales bacterium
TTGCGGCTGAACGGATTCGCGATGACGAGGATGCCGCACAGCAGCGTGAGCGCCGCGAAGACGTAAAAGAAAACGTCTTCCACCGCGCCGCCGCTGATCAAATTGTTGATTTGTTCCATTGCTGAATTAGGGCTTCACCGGAAAACTTACCTGCGCCTTCGCTTCGTCAAATTTCAACTTCCATTTCTGGATGCCGGGATTGACGCCGCCGAGCGACAGAAGTTTTTCCTTGTTGTAAATCATCTCGTCGCGGTTGGTGCCGACCAGCGAATAATCCTGCTGCAAGAAAATCGCTTCTTCCGGGCAGACTTCCTGACAGAAGCCGCAGAAGATGCAGCGCAACATATTGATCTCAAATTCCGTCGGCATTTTTTCCGCGTTCGTGCGATCCGCTTTTGCGCCAGTGTTGCCGGGCGGCGTGATGCGGATGGCTTTCGGCGGGCAGACAAATTCGCAGAGCTGGCACGAAACGCATTTCGTGTGGCCTTCCTGATCCTTCACGAGATACGGCGCACCGCGATAACCAGTCGGCAGCGTCCATTTCTGTTCGGGATATTCCATCGTCACCACTTTACCCTTGATGAGCGTAGAGTAGGCGTGCTTGAGCGTCACCTTCAACCCGCCAATGATGGCCGGCAGATAAAGCTTTTCCCAAAACGTGAGCGGCTTGCGATTGACGGTGATGCTCATGCGAAAACCTCTTTCTTGCGCTGCTTTTTCAAAAATTCAATGGACGGTTTGCCGAGCGCCAGGCCGGTTGCGCTCAAATCCTCGTCCACATCCGGCCAAGTCACGCCGAAGCCTTTGCCGAGCAGTTTGTAATGGTCGCGCTGCGCCTGCGTCGCGTTGAACAGGCGCGGAAACCAGACCAAGGGCAACTGCACGGAGCGGCCATCGTCGAAGTCCACCTTCAACGTGTCGCGGGTGCTGCGCACCTTCGTCACCCGGATGTCATCCAAAGTATTCATTCCATTTCGTCAACAGTTCCTGCCGGTGTTTCCGCAGGATGTCGTAAATTTCCCCAAGCTCGCTCCGCGAAAAGCCAGCGTTCTTGGAAAGCTGCAACGGCTCCAGCCAAAATTTTGCCTGATGCCCGCCCTTGTCCACATGGACGTGCGCCGGCTCATCGAAATCAGAACTGAAAAATCCGATCCGATAGCCTTTGATTCGCAAAATGGCTGGCATGGGGCAGTCATTTCAATTCAATTCTTCCTTCGCGCCGACGAATTTCGCCAGCTTCTCAAACGGAATATCCACGATCAGTTTTTGTCCGTCACAAAAAGTCAGGATAGTCGCGGTGCGCGTCGGCTGCATGGCGATCACATATTCGGTGTTGAAACAAAAGTCGGAATTTTTTCCGGTGATGTCGTCCGTCAAAGTTGTTTTGATGAATGCCATGTTAGTTTTCAGTTTTAGTTTGCGGACTTAAGCCACAACCAGATTGCCGTTGCCAAAATGTTCACCAACGCGAGCGGCAGAAAACGCCGCCAGCCCAAATCCATCAACTGGTCGTAACGGAAACGCGGAAACATCCAGCGCACCCAGATGAACACGACCATGAAGAAACACATCTTCGCCATGAACACGCCGATGTGCGCGAGGCCCATGCCCAGCGACGTCGCCGGATGATCAAGTCCCCAAAACGGCAGCGTCCAGCCGCCGAAGAACAGCACCACCATCATCGCCGAGGACGAAACCATGTTCGAGTATTCCGCGAGGAAGAAGAGCGCGAATTTCATCGAGCCGTATTCCGTGTGATAGCCACCGACGAGTTCCGTTTCCGCTTCCGGCAAATCGAAGGGCGTGCGATTCGTTTCCGCAAAACTCGCGACCATGAAAATGATGAACGAAATCGGCGCATACATGACCAGCCAGCCGTTGTTCGCCTGCCAGGAAATAATTTGATTGAGATTCAAAGCACCCACGATGAGCAACACCGGGATGACCGACATGCCCATCGAAATTTCATACGAAATCATCTGCGCGCTCGAACGGATGCCCCCGAACATCGGATACTTGGAGTTCGCCGCGTAGCCCGCGAGCACGATGCCATACACGCCCATCGAAACGATGCCGAACGTGTAGAGGATGCCGACGTTCAAATCTGCGATGACCATCTTCTGATCGCCGATGACCGAGCCAAACGGAATCACCGCGACGGTCAACATCGCCGGAATCACCGCGACCGCCGGTGCGAGGAAGAAATAAATTTTCTTCACACCCGCCGGCGTGAAGTCTTCCTTGAACATGAATTTCAATCCGTCCGCGAGCGGCTGAAAAATGCCGAGCCGCGTCAGAAAATTTCCGCCGGGAATATATTTCATGAACGGCGGCGCGCAGCGGTTCGGCCCGACGCGGTCTTGGATCCACGCGGAAATTTTACGCTCGGCGAGAACCGAATACGCGACCAAGCCCTGCACCACACCAACCACGATGGAGATCTTGACGATGCTGAAGATGATGAATTTCCAGTCCATTTTATTTTGTCACGCTAC
>JAYVQV010000138.1:0-2492 GCA_043776855.1 Limisphaerales bacterium
GCTGCCCGCGAACAACTCGGCGGCGGAGCAGCAGTTGCTCAAGGCGTTCGACACCTGGCGCAACGACACCGGCGCGGAACTCACCAGCATCATGCCGCAGTGGAAAAGTGATTCGACGAATTACATGACGCTCAATTGCCATGTTGAACTCGGCGGCAGCCTCGGCACGTTGAGCCGCTACCTTTACGAGCTGGAAAAAAGTCCGCTCGCGTTGCGCGTGGACACGGTGGAATTGAGCGGACGCGACAAAGAAGGCCAGCAGCTCACGCTCGGCCTCGAAGTCAGCGGCTTGGCGCTTAACCAGCAGGAGAAAAAATGAAAAATAATTTTAGCCACGCGGAGAAGAATGGGGAGGGCAGCCGCCCCGGCTGCCGTTCGGCGCGCCCTCGCGCCGAACGCGGAGGCGTTGAAAGATTCGTGGCGTGCGGAAAATTTCCAGCGTCCCGGCGAACCGCGAGGGCGCGTTTCGCTGCGCCCGGGGCGGGCGCGCTCCCCAAATCCTGTCTCGGAATTTCCGCCGCGTTGTTTTTTCTCGCCGCGCTCACCGCGCTCGCAACTTTTTCCGCCGCCGCGCAGACGAACAGTTCCGCCGCCAACACGGACTACGCGCAGTTCAGCCGGTTCGTGAGCGACCGGAATATCTTTGACCCGAACCGCGTGCCGCACAGCCCGCGCTCCACCACGACCACGCGCACCAAGCCGCGCACCAAGCCGCGCTCCGGCGGCATGACCGGCATCGCGCTGGTCGGCACGATGAGTTATGAGAAAGGCTGGTTTGCTTTTTTCAACGCCGGAGATTCCGACAACAAAAAAGTCCTCGCGGCGGGCGGCGAAGTGGGCGGCAATCAGGTGAAGGCAATTTCTGCCACCACCGTTACGCTCGTGGGCGATGACAAAAAAGAATTCACGATGAAGATCGGCGACCAGTTGCATCAGGACGGTGCGCGCTGGAAGCTGTCAGAAAATTCGGCAACCGACAGCAGCAGTGCGGCGGCGGCCACCGAGCCGACGACCGCAGCGGAAAGCGACAGTGCAAGCAGTTCGACGGAAACTCCGGCGGCCGCCCCCGCCGCCAATCTTGAAGGCAACAATATTTTGAAACGACTTATGGAAAAACGCGCCAAGGAATAATATGAAAATGAATTTCTCCACCCTCATCGCGCTCGGCATCGCCGGGCTGGTCTCCACCGCCGCCGCGCAACCGGCGGATAACAATCCCGTGCCGCCTGCGGGCGCGCCGGTCGCCGCCGAAGCCGAAGCCGCTGCTCCGGGCGCAGACAACGTGCCCCCGCCGCCCTCGCCGGAGGTCATCGCGCAAATCGCGGCGGACATCCAGCAGGCCAACCAGTCCACCGACCAGCCGGCGGGGAAAAATAATTCAGCGCGCGAATCCACCAGCATCCAGCCCACGAAACCGCTGGGCGCAACGCAGGCGAAAGTTCAATCCGCCTTCGTGCCGCCGGAAACCGCCGGGACGAACAGCAACGAGCTGCGGATGAATTTCAAAAACGCGCCGCTCGACATGGTGCTGAATTATTTGAGCGATGCGGCGGGTTTCATCATCGTGCTGGACACGACGGTGCGCGGCAATGTGAACATCATCAGCAGCCAGCCCGTCACGAAGGACGAGGCGGTGAACCTGCTGAATTCCGTGCTGAACAAAAACGGATACGCCGCCATCCGCGATGGCCGCACGCTGACCATCGTGGACAAGAACGATGCGAAGACGCGCGACATTCCGGTGAAGTCCGGCAACAACCCGGCGGAGATTCCGAAGAACGACGAGATCGTGACGCAGATCATTCCCATCCGTTTCGTCGAGGCGCGGCAACTGGTTTCTGATATGTCGTCGTTCGTTTCGCCGCAAGCGACGGTCGTCGCGAACGAGGCGGGCAATTCCATCGTCATCACCGACACGCAGGCGAACATCCGGCATCTCGCGGAAATCATCCGCGCGATTGATAACAGCGCGGAGGCCGAGACGGAGATCCGCGTGTTCCGTTTGAAATATGCCAACCCGCAGGATGTGGCGACGACCCTGGCGGGAGTATTTCCCAGCGGCACTTCCGGCGCACAGTCACCCACACGTTTTAACGGCGGCGGCGGTGGTGGCGGCGGCGGATTTTTCCAACGCATGATGGGCGGCGGCGGTGGTGGCGGTGGTGGCGGTGGAAATTCCGGCGGCGGCTCCAACGACCGCTTGAAAAAAGCGACGACGGTGACCGCCGTGGCGGACGCGCGCATCCAGGCCGTGATCGTGACGGCGCCGAAGGATTTGATGGAGCAGATCGCGGGCATGATGACCGATCTCGACGTGGCCTCGACCCGCGATCAAAAAGTTTTCGTGTTTCACTTGGACAACGCCGACTCGCAGCAGGCGGCGGAAGTGTTGCAGGGAATGTTCTCCAGCAGCCAGTCGCGGAACAACAGCTCGTCGCAAAACAGCGCATTGCAGCAGCGCGCCATCAACAACGCCACGACGACGAGTTCGT
>JAYVQV010000139.1:0-2488 GCA_043776855.1 Limisphaerales bacterium
AGTTTTGTCCTTCGGGAAAATTTCCTGCGCGCACTGCAGCACGGGGCCGAGAACGTAGCGGCCGGTGTTCGTGTCCCACGTCGCGTAGCTCGCCATGAAGTCAGCGGTCTGAAAAACGATGTCGCTAAACTTTTTCAGCGTGGCCTGGTCGTGATGTTCGCGGTAGCAAAGTTCCGCATAAAAAATCGGATGCGGCTGCTGCCACACGAGGAACGGCCCGACGGGCGAAGGCGATTCCGCGCCGCTGGGGCTGGTCATCTTCGGCCAGCGCGCGCCGGTGTAGCCTTGCCGCTTCGCCGTGCCTTCGGCGCGCGGCAGATTTTTTTGGTAGTAGTCCAAAGATTTTTCCAGCAGTGGCAGGCGGTTCCACAACGCGAAGTGAGCCTCGTGCCACCAGTGCATTTCAAGATGGAACTTGCCTTCCCAAGTGTTGTAAGTCAGCCCGGTTTCCTGCGGCGGATTTTTGCCGACGTTCTGGATGGCCGTCAGGTATTGCGAGAGAACGATGCGGCGTTCCAGTTCAAACCAGCGTGGGTCTTTACTGCCGGACAGATCAATCGCGCCGCCGGACTGCCAGAATTTGTTCCAATTTTTTTTGGCCGCAGACTGGACGTTGGTAAAATCTTTTGCCCCTGAAATTTTTCCCTGGGAAAACGCGCAGGTGAATTCCAATTCTGACGGAGCGCCGAGCACCAGCTCGGCTCGCGGTTGTTTCCCCGAACTTGCCGAGCAGGTGCTCGGCGCTCCGAACGCGATTTCAAACTGATGCCGCGCCGTCTGCGTCAGCGCCGCGCCGCGCGACCAGCTTGCGGCCACGCGGTATTCATCGTTGTCCAGCTTGCGGAGGAACTGCGCGCGATCCGTCTTGGATTCAACCAAAGAAGTTTCATGCGCCTCCGGTTTCGTCCAATCCGCCGTCACCGTTTCGCCCGTGCCGTAGGGAAAATGGATTTGAATTCCCAGCCGTCCGCTGCTGACGAGCGGCGACTTCACGCGCACCGCAATCGCATCCGTCTTCGCACCGCAAACCGTATGAACCTCCACCGGCTCACCATCGAACTTGAATCGGCTGATGATTTCACCATTCCATAAATCCAGCTTTTGCTCGATGTCTTTCAAATCATTCGTCGTCGCGAGCGAACCATCCGCGTGTTTCAAAACGAAACCGATCTGTCCGAGATGCAAGCGGTGCGGATTGGCGCGGAGCCATTTGATTTCCGGCGTCTTGTTATTTCCCGGCACATCGCAATACGGCACGAGCCGTCCGTTGAGGTCGCGAAATTTTTTGAACTCGAACTTATCCACGTCCCAGCCGTCCGGGTTCGGCGCGGTGTGCCAGCCCCAATCGGACAGCGTGCCAAGCGGAGTCGTGTTTTCAAACGCCTCGGGAAAAGTTTGCAGCCCGGTGGCATCCACGGTGAAACAAAATTGTCCGTTGCCGACGGAGAGCGGGTTGTTCGCGTCGAAATTTTTCAGCACGATTTCGTGGCGCGCGACGAGCGCATGGCGGTCAATCGGCGCGGCGACGACGGCCAGCGGGCAGAGCAGGGCGGCGAGGGCGCAATAATGCAGGCTTTTCATTTGCATGGGTTGCTCTATTATCCCGAATGTAGCGGGAAACCAAATTCAAAATACTCATGCCCAAACTTTTTCTTGGACTCGACTCCAGCACCCAAAGCTTGAGCGCCGTAGTCATTGACCTCGACACGCGCAAAGTAGTTTATGAAAACTCTCTGAACTTCGACAAGGAACTGCCGGAATTCAAAACCAAGAACGGAGTGCTGCCCGGTCGCGACGCGCTGGTGAAACACAGTTCCCCGCTGTTGTGGGCCGCTGCGCTCGACCGCCTGTTCGCGCAGATGAAGAAGGACAAAGTCGCGCTTGGAAAAATTATCGCCATCAGCGGCTGCGCCCAGCAGCACGGCACGGTTTATTTCAACGCCAAGGCACCGGAAGTCCTCGCGGCGCTGGATCCTAAAAAATCTTTGGTCGAAAATCTCACCGGCGTTTTCGCGCGCAAGACTTCGCCCATCTGGATGGATTCCTCGACGACGAAGGAGTGCGAGGAGATTCGCAAGAAACTTGGCGGCGTGAAATTCACCGCCTCGCGCACCGGCTCGGATACCTTTGAACGCTTCTCCGGCCCGCAGATTCGTAAATTTTACAAGACCGAGCCGAAGTCCTACGAAGCTTCCGCGCACATCGCGCTCGTGAGTTCCTTCATGGCCTCGCTGCTCGCGGGCAGGATTGCACCGATTGATTTCGGCGACGGCGCGGGGATGAACCTCATGGACATCCGCAAGAAAGTTTGGAACACCGACGCGCTCAAAGCCACCGCGCCCGGCCTCATCGGCAAATTGCCCATGCTCGCGGACGCCGGGAAAGTCCTTGGCCCCGTCAGCCCCTACTTCGCGCAGAAATACGGCATCAATCCCGAAGCGCTCGCCACCGTCTGGACCGGCGATAATCCGGCGAGCGTCGTCGGCCT
>JAYVQV010000140.1:0-2485 GCA_043776855.1 Limisphaerales bacterium
GGCGACACCGGGGATATGCCGTTGAAGGACGGCCAGACGGCGGTCTATCGCGCGCACTTCAAACTTACCGAAGATGATTTGAAAAATTCTCGCGTGCAAATTCGTTTCAGCACGATTGACGATCACGGCTGGATTTTCGTGAACAACCAACGCGTCGGCGAATCGCACGACTGGCAGGATCAGGCGCTGATTGACGTCAAGAAAGCCGCGCACGTCGGCGACAACGTCATCGCCGTCGGCGTCCGCAACGACGGTGGTGATGGCGGATTGAATCCTGACGTGAACGTGGAGATCGTCGGCCAGACGGTGGCATTGCCGTGGTCGCGGAGTCTGTTCAACGGCCTCGCGCAAGTCATCGTGCAATCCACGCGCAACGCGGGTGAAATGAAATTGACCGCGAGCGCGGAAGGTTTGAAATCCGCCGAAGCCACGGTGAAAACCGTCGGCGGCACATCGCGTCCGAGCGTGCCGTGAGGTTGGCGGCGGTTTTCGTCCCGCGTGCGGGACGACGGCGCTGGCGGTTTTCCAAACTCTTTCGGCAGTTCTGGAATGACTCATGGGCTTGGATTTGTTTCCTAAAAGCGGCACACTGCCGCCCGCCCAAATGGAACGCATCTTCGCCACCTACTTGATTGAGACGCCGCTCGCCCTCGAGCGCGCCGCCGCCGTGCTGGCGGGCGAACAGTCGTCGGGAACCTTCGTCGCCGTGCCGGGCGAGACCGAGGAGTTGAAGCAACGCTTCGCCGCGCGCGTGGAAAAAATCACGCCGCTGGAAACTGTCACCACGCCGAGCCTGCCGGGCGCAAAATCCACTTCGGGAAAATTCCAACGCGCGGAAGTCGTCGTGTCATGGTCGCTGGAAAACATGGGCTACAACCTGCCCACGCTCGTCTCCACGATTCAGGGAAATCTTTATGAGCTTCAGCAATTCACCGGCCTCAAGCTGATGCACCTCGAAGTGCCGCCGTCCTTCGCTCAACATTTTCGCGGACCAAAATTCGGCGTCGCCGGAACGCGGCAACTCGTCTTCGGAGCGCCGAGCACCCGCTCGGCTCGTTCCAGCGAGCGCCACCAACGAGCCGAGCTGGTGCTCGGCGCTCCGCTCGCGCGCCCGCTCATCGGCACGATCATCAAGCCGAGCATCGGCCTGACGCCACAACAGACCGCAGACTTGGTGAAAATTTTGTGCGACGCCGGAATTGATTTCATCAAAGACGACGAACTGATGGCGAATCCGCCGCACTCGCCATTCGACGAACGCGTGGACGCCATCATGCGCGTCATCAACGCCCACGCCGACCGCACCGGCAAGCAGGTAATGTATGCCTTCAACGTCAGCGACGAATTGGATGCGATGCAGCGGCACTACGAAAAAATTGTTCGTAGCGGCGGAACGTGCGCGATGATTTCGCTCAACAGCGTCGGCTTGAGCGGCGCGAAAAAGATTTGCGACCTCGGCGCGCTCGCGATTCATGGTCATCGCAACGGCTGGGGAATGTTGAATCGGCATCCGCTGCTCGGCATCGAATTTCCCGCGTATCAAAAACTCTGGCGGCTCGCGGGCGTGGATCAACTTCACGTCAACGGCATCGCGAATAAATTTTGGGAGAGCGACGACTCCGTGGTGCGTTCGATTGAGGCGTGCGCGCAACCGCTCTGGCGCGGAGCGCCGAGCACCAGCTCGGCTCGTTCCAGCGATGGCCACCAACGAGCCGAGCTGGTGCTCGGCGCTCCAATCTTGCCCGTCGTCTCCTCCGGCCAGTGGGGCGGACAAGCGTGCGAAACTTTTCGCCGCACCAAGACCGTTGACCTGCTTTACATGGCTGGCGGCGGCATCATGGCGCATCCCGATGGCCCGGCGGCGGGTGTGCGCTCGCTGCAAAAATGGTGGGAGGCGGCGGTCGAAGGCCTGACGCTGGAACAAGCGGCGACGAAATATCCCGAGCTGAAAAAATCCGTGGAGAAGTTTGGAGGCGCGAAGTGAGCGGACGAACGCGCCGCAAAGTAGGGCAGGCGTCCCGCCTGCCCCGCGAGCGCGTCAGCGCGAGCAGTCGTGGCACAGGCATCTTGCCGGTGAGTTCTAATCTTCAGCCAAAGCCAGAAACACACAGGCTAGAAGCCTGTGCCACTACGACTGCGTCGGCTTCGCCGACGCGGGCAGGCGGGACGCCCGCCCTACTTTGTTTTTACGCCGACGACTTCACCGGCTCGACCGATGCGCTGGAGCAACTCACGCTCGCGGGCATTCGCACCGCGCTCTTCATCGCGCCGCCGACTCCGGCGCAGTTAAAAAAATTTCCCGGCCTGCAAGCCATCGGCGTCGCGGGCAAGACGCGTTCGCTTGCGCCCGCCGCGATGGAACGTGAACTCAAACCCGCTTTGCTCGCGCTGAAAAAACTTGGCGCGCGGCACGTTCACTACAAAGTTTGCTCCACGTTTGATTCGTCGCCAACCATCGGCAGCATCGGACGCGTGATGGACGTGG
>JAYVQV010000141.1:0-2485 GCA_043776855.1 Limisphaerales bacterium
CATCGCCATGTTACACGGCGGACATTCCATCGGCTCCATGCGGAATTTTACGTTGTGCTGTTTCAGATGCGCGATGGCGTCATCCAGATTTTCAACTTCCAGCGCGACCATGCAACCGTCGGGATTGGGTGTGAACATTCCCGGCGCGCAGCCGATGGCAAGCGCATACGCGCCGAATTCGTATTCGACCCACTGGCCTTCCATGATCATGGTCGGCTTCAAACCGAGCACGCCTTCGTAAAAACTCCGTGCCCGCGCCATGTCGGTGACGGCGTAGCAACTGAACGCGATTTCGGTGACTTTGAGCATCAGGCAGCGGGTGGTTGAAGAGTTGAATCAGGCGGAGGGGTTGCTGGATTTTCTACAGCGGCGGTTGCCTCGCTGCTTGGCTTGGCAATCTTCTTGGCCGCTTTGTTCTGCGCCTTTGCAATTCGTTTTCTTGCTTCTTCTGCCTTTGGGTCTTCGACAACTTCTCCTTTGAAAACATATTTCTTCAATGCCTCATCAATTTCTTCAACCGTAATTTTTGCGCCGGGAGAAAGTTTTCGCAGCTCGCGACGAATTACTTCAATCACTGGCTCACTTAGAATTGTCGCTGCGAGAGAAAAGCGACTCATTGCTTCTTGGTGGGCGTGATAGTCATCAAGACCACAACGCACGATTCCCTCTTTTGAAATCAAGAATAACAATTCAAGATTGGCATCGCTCTTATGGTTGAGCGAAAGAAAATCAAACTCGAATACCAATTCTTTATCAATCGGCTGACCGAAAATAATTTTGTAAACACGCCAATGAACTCCGTTCGTCAGCATTACCCATTGAACTCCATCGTTAGCTCCGTAAAACACCGCTTGGTCAACGTGGCTGTCTTTCAATTCCAGCCTGATGGCTTTCACTTCAATGAGGAAGCAGGGCTTGTTGTTGCCGTCTAGTTTGATTGCCAAGTCGCAATTCGTGGACTTAACGGCGCGTTCAGAAGTGATTTCACTGAATTGGTCGTAGCCAAAAACTTCCGCAAGCATTGCGGTGACAATCGTGACGGTATCAGACTCATTGGCTTCTCGGTTCTTGGCGGCGAGCAAGATTGGTTGGAATTTCTTGATGCCTGCTACAAGACGACTCGCAACTTTGCTTGGAATTGAAGCCATAGATTTCCTTTTGGTTATTATTTACCGACAGCTTTGACAACCTTCTGCGCCGCGTCGGCCATTAAATCGCCGGTGATAATTTTCATGCGGGAACCAGTTCAATTTTAATTTTCCGTCCCAGCGCGCGCGCGGCCTTGCCGAGCGTTGAAAGTGTCAGCGAGGAATTCGAGGCGTCGAGCAACCGATCCACAGCAGCGCGGCTGGTTTTCATGCGCGCGGCCATTTCCGCCTTGGTCAGTTCGTTTTGGTCGAGCAATTTTTCCAATTGCAGCGACAGCGCTTTTTTCATGGCGCGTTCCTCGACTTCTTCCAAAATGCCATCGTCTTTCAAAAAGTCCCGGAAGTTGCCTCCGCGATGGATGTTTTTTTTCATAAATTTTGCAAATAATCTTTCTTTCGTTTCTTTGCCAAAGCCAATTCATCCGGCGGCGTTCGTTGCTGCTTCTTGATGAATCCGTGCAACAGCACAATTTCTTCATCAATCGCCGCAAACAACGTCCGCGCGATGCGATTTGGCAAACGCGAGCGGATTTCCCAAACGCCATCGCCCAAATTATCCACGAGCGGCTTGCCGACCGGCCACGCGTATTGCACCGATAAAATGTCCGAACCGATGACTTTTCGCTCTTCGGCTGGCAAATTTTTCAGCCACTCGCGCACCGGCTCATTGCCTGCGCCGGTCTGGTAAAAAACCACGTTGAGCGGGCGTTTAGATTTCATCCGCAAAGAAATGTGTCAGGAATGATACAGTTGTCAAACCGTGAACTTTTATTTCCCAACCGCCTTCACAACTTTCTGCGCCGCGTCCGCCATTGAATCGCCAGTGATGATGGCGACGCCGGATTCGGCCAAAGTTTTTTTGCCAGCGGCGACGTTGTTGCCTTCGAGGCGGACGACGAGCGGGAGTTTGAGACCAGTCTCCTTCACGGCCGCGACGATGCCGGTGGCGATGACGTTGCAGTCCATGATGCCGCCGAAAATGTTCACGAGAATTCCCTTCACGTTCGGGTCGCTCAAAATGATTTTGAACGCCGCCGTGACTTGGTCTTTGCTCGCGCCGCCGCCGACGTCGAGGAAGTTGGCTGGCATCGCGCCAAAATGCTGGACGATGTCCATCGTCGCCATCGCCAAACCCGCGCCGTTGACGAGACACGCGATGCTGCCGTCGAGCTTGATGTAATTGAGCGCAAATTTGCTGGCTTCGATTTCGAGCGGCGCCTCTTCGTTCAAATCGCGCATCTCCAAAATATTTTTGTGGCGATAGAGCGCGTTGTCGTCCAAGGAAATTTTTGCGTCGAGCGCCATGACGGTTTCTTTGCCGTCGGCCAACTCTACAA
>JAYVQV010000142.1:0-2481 GCA_043776855.1 Limisphaerales bacterium
TTTATTGGTTAAATTTTTTTGGTTGAGAGAAATCAGTCGTGAAAATTGGCATCATCTCGTCCAAGCGGGCTGGGAATTGCTTCCCGTTGCTCGGCGACAATCCTTGTATTGTTTGGTGAAAACGTCAAGCACAGACACCGTTTGATGCCCGTTGCCGCCGTGGTTGAAAACGAGCGTGCGCGAGTTCGGCGACCAGCTCGGGTTCTGTCCCGCCACCAGCACAGTCGCGGGCACATTGGAACTGCCGTCCGCCGACATCACGCAGATATCGAAGTCACCCGCTTGCCGCGTGAACGCAATCCACTTGCCGTCCGGCGACCAATCCGGCTCCGTAGGATTCGCGCAGCCGGTGGTGTTCAAGTATTGAACTTCGCCGCCGCCAGCGGGAATTTTCGCGAGGCGACGACGCTCTTTATATTTCGTGGCGAAGCAGATCCATTTTCCATCCGGCGACCAGCAGGGTGAAGAATCTTCGAGGCCGGAGGTTAATTTTTTCAAGCCCGTGCCGTCCGCGTTGGCGATCCACACGTTCGGGCTGCCGGATTTGCTCAAGATCATCGCCACCTTCGAGCCATCCGGCGAAACGGATGCACTGGTATTCAGGCCGGAATAACCCGCAACCACGCGCCGCTGGCCGCTCGACAGGCTGTGATAAAAAATGTCCGGGTTGCTGCGCGCGTAGCTCGTGTAGTAGAGCGCCATGTGCTGCGGAACCCATGCGGGCTTGGCGACAATCGCGTTGTCGCTCGTCACCGCCTGCGCGCCAAAGCCGTCGAAGTCCGCGACGTAAATTTCTCCCGTGCCGCCGACGCGCTGCGACTTGAACGCGATTTTGCCCGCGCCAATCGGCTTGAGTGTGGTCGTGGCTTGCACGATGTCATCCGCGAACGCGTGCGCCTGCCGCCGCAAGCTCGCGCCGTTGTAGCTGCGCGAGAGGATGACCTTGCGCGCATATTTATCCGTGACGCTGCCAATGACGCTGCCGTTGTCCGTGCCGTTGATGACGTATTGTGCGGCGTCTGGCGCCACGAACGAATAGCCCTGCACATACAGGTCAAATTTCAAAACTTCCTCCGCTTCGCCGGTGAAGCCGGTCAGCGCGATGGGAGTGGGCTTCTGGCCAAACGTGTCCACGGGCCGGGTGATTTTGATTTCATCCGCGCTGGTTTGGCCGTGAGCAAGGTTGAGGGAAATTGCCGCCAAAAAAACTGGCAGGCTGCTTTTGAGGTGGGAGAAAATTTTCATGATTATCCGTTTAGTCGTCTGGCTTGCGGGTTGAAGTTGATGATGAATGTCCGTTCTTTTTCCTTCGCGCCTTCGGGAAATGGCGCGATGAAATCCACACGGTCCAGCGCGCGTTGCACGCTGGCATCTACGCGCGCCTCGCCGGAACGACCGATGATGCGTGAGGAAACGACCGTGCCGTCGCGGCTGATGGTGACGGAGACTTTGGTGGTCACGTCGTCGCTGGCCATGTCATCCGGCGGCGTCCAGGCACCATCGTATCGGCTTTTGACCACGGACGCGTAATTCGCATACGAGACGCTGGCGGTTCCGGGCGAGGCATCAACCACCGTAGGCTTGGAAGAATTTTCTTTGACGTTGCGCGCGATGTCGCGAATCGCTTTTAGTTTTTGATCGCGCAATTTCTTTTCGGCAAGTGCGGCTTTTTCAGCAGCGGCAGCGGCTTCTTGTTGCGCCTGCTTGTTGTCAACTGTGACCAAATCCTTGTTCACTTTGATCACATGAGGCTTCGGCGGCTTGGGCGGCGGAATGGAAATCTCGGGATCTTTCACCGGCTTCACGGGTTCCGGCGGCTTGACCGGCTCGACGTGCTTCACGGGTTCCGGCGGTGGGGTTGGCTTCGGCGGATCAGGAATGGGCGGCGGCGGGTCAACGGGTTTGACGACGGGAATTTGCGGCGGCGGTGTCGGCGCGGTTTTTGAACCGGTGTTCAAAACATTGTCCAGCACGTTCGCCGGAATCACGTCGAGCACCTGCGTGTCGTCCGGTTTCGGCTTCGACGCGATGAAGCCAGAGCAAAGCACCACCACGACCACCAGCAGATGAGTGCCAGCGGCGGCGATGAGACATTTTTTTTGCAGCCGGGTCATGCGCGGAAAAGCGAAAATCGGGAAAGTTGAAATTGAGAAATCAAAAATGCGAAAGACATGACGGCAGCGAAAAGTTGTTTTCCGCTTTCCGTATTTTTGCTTTCTGCTTTTGTTTTCATTTGGGTGTCGGGTCGGTGCGCAGCGAGTAGCGGGTGATGCCGGATTTCTGGCAGCCGTCAATCACCTGCGCAACGTAGTCGTAGCGGCTGTCCTTGTCGGCGCGGATGAAGACAACGAGGTTTGGATTGCCGCGAAATTCTTGCGCGAGTTGGCCGAGCATCGGTGAAAGCTGGGCAGGCTTGCCTTCGAGTTTGTAACTTCCAGCCGTGGTGATTTCCACCGTGCGAATGTCGTTTTTATTTGGCCG
>JAYVQV010000143.1:0-9613 GCA_043776855.1 Limisphaerales bacterium
TTTCGCAAACCATTGGCCTCCTCTCCCCTGTCCATAGCCGCTGTCGCTGCTCCTCCTCCGAGGAGGAGAGGGAGTGGAATCCAATGCGAAGCACAACCGGGTCAAGCTGCACCCGTGGTATAGTTTGGAGCGCGAAACATTGCTCCGCTGCCGGGCGTGTCCTCATTTGCCCGGCGCGCGGGTGTCCTCACCCGCAGCACGTTTATTTGCAAAAGAACCTCCAAGGAATTTTTCCGGCGCGCTGCGGCTGGGACAGCCGCGCTCCACTGCCGCCCACACTTGTCTTCGCAGTCAAACATGGCAATCTCTACGCCCATGCTTTCGCAAGAATCCATTCTCGCCGCGCTCAAGGCCGTAAAATATCCCGGCTACTCGCGCGACATCATTTCGTTCGGCCTCGTCAAAGAAGTTTCCGTCGCCGACGGCGCGGTGACCGTCGCCATGCAACTGACTTCGCCGAACGTCGAAGCCGCCTTCCAACTCAAGGCCGAGTGCGAAGCCGTTTTGAAAAAATTACCGGGCGTGAATCGCGTCCTCGTCGAAGTGCGCCAGCCCGCTGCGGGGCAAGGGACGACGACGAATCCCTTTTCTAATCAAAACAAAGTGCGCGGCGTGAAGCGCATCATCGCCATCGCCAGCGGCAAGGGTGGCGTTGGCAAATCCACCTGCTCCGTGAATCTCGCGTGCGCGTTGCATCATCTCGGCGCGAAAGTTGGCTTGCTCGATTGCGATATTTACGGGCCAAGCATTCCGCTGATGATGGGTGTCCACGAAAAGCCCACGGTCAACGAAGCCGAGCGTCTCGTGCCGCCGATGGCGCACGGCGTGAAGGTGATGAGCATCGGACTTCTCGTGACGGACGACCAAGCCGTTATCTGGCGCGGACCGATGATCACGAAAACGATCCAGCAATTTCTGCTCGCGGTGGAGTGGGGCGACTTGGATTTTCTCCTCGTGGATTTGCCGCCCGGCACCGGCGACGCGCAACTTTCGCTTTGCCAGACCGTGCCGCTCGATGGCGGCGTCATCATCAGCACGCCGCAGGAAGCGTCGCTCGGCGTCGTGCGCAAAGGTATTTCCATGTTCAACAAAGTGAACGTGCCCATCCTCGGCATCGTTGAGAACATGAGTTACTTCACCACACCGAACGGCGAGCGCGTGGAAATTTTTGGTCACGGCGGCGGCAAGGACGAAGCCGCGCGCCAGAACGTTCCGTTCCTCGGTGAAATTCCCATCTTCACCGAAATCCGCGAAGGCGGTGACGCGGGAATGCCCATCACCGTCTCCACGCCGAACCACGCGGCGGGCAAGACTTTTATTCAAATCGCGGAAACATTGCGGAAGAACTTAAATCAAAAATAAATTATATGAACCTCCAACAATTCATTTCGGAAACGCTTGTGCAAATTGCAAAAGGAATTGAAGAAGCAAACACGCAATTAAAAGATTCCAAAGCAAAAGTAAACCCGCCGGGAATAGTAACTGGTGGTCAATCCGATTCGGCTATCTATGGATTTTTAGCTGATGATGAGCCTGACAAATTCCGCAAAGTTGTTGAATCAATTGATTTTGATGTTGCCGTTTATGCTGTTGAAGGAACGGAAACAAAAGGCGGAATAGGAATTATGGTTGGAACAATTGGGCTTGGGTCACACGGCAAAAGTGAATCGGGAAAGAGTTCAGAATCACGAATCAAATTTCGTGTGCCGATGGTTTTGCCTCAAGCGTAATTGGCAAGCTGATCCGTTTCCAAACGGCTTTTGCGACGGCCACGTCGAATCGCCGACGCTGCAATTTCTTTTTGCCGACACCAGCGCCGACGCCTTGTCCCGCTGGAACCGCGACCATCTGCCGCACCGAGAAAAACTTTCGCCGTAGCGTTGGCCATCTTGGACTGCGGTGGCAAGGCGGTAGCCGCGACACCGCTTTCGGCTAGTCGGTGGCTTGCGGATTTGAGAAACCTTTTCGCGCGTCCAAAAGCGGCGTGGCGCTTCGCTTCCCGCCGCAGTCCAAATGGCTTCCGCTGCCAATGCCGCTTGCTTTTCGCCCCTTGCTCAACCAACGTGTGCGCTCGTGAAAATCACTTCAAATTCAAAAAAGAATCTGGATGAAGCTGAATGCCCATCTGGCTCGCTGAAAAAATCAGCAAGCCGTGCTTCGCATTCACGGGCAACGCCCGATTCTTTGCCGTGCTTTGATATTCACGCTGGTTCGGAAATTATTCCCAGTTCTTGTGCTAGCTCGTTGCTGGCGGAAGAAATTCCCACTGCGAATAACTAAGCTTCAATCGTTCGGATTAGTCATTTATTCATGTCCACCATCATTTCCGCCTCCGAAGTTTCCGTGCGCTACAATAACCGCACCATTCTTGACGAAATCACGCTTGGCATTCAGGAAGGCGAACGCATCGGCCTGGTTGGACGTAACGGCTGTGGCAAGACGACGTTCCTGAAAATTCTCGCGGGGTTGCAGCAGCCGGATAGTGGTGAAATCTCTCGCCAGCGCGATCTCGTGGTCAGTTATCTGCCGCAGGATTTCATGCTCGATGAGGCGAAGAATGTTTATGAGAACGTTCGCGACGGCGCGCAGCACGTCTTGAATCTCATCACGGAATTTGAATCGCTTCCGCACGACTCCAAGCGCCACGAGCAATTGGAGCAGCGCATCATGATTCTCGACGGCTGGACGGTGGATCGCCGCATCGAAATCGCACTCGCGCATCTGAATTGTCCTGCCGCCGACCGTCGCATCGAAACGCTTTCCGGCGGTGAGAAACGGCGCGTGGCGATGGCCCGCGCGATTGTTTCGCAGCCAGATTTTCTGATGCTCGATGAGCCGACGAACCATCTCGACCCGGAATCCATCGAGTGGGTCGCGGAGTTTCTCGAAAGTTTCAGCGGCAGTTATCTCGTCATCACGCACGACCGTTATTTTCTGGATCGCGTCGCGACGACCATCCTTGAGTTGTATGACGGCAAGTTTTTTTCGCACGCCGGTAATTACACCGACTACCTGCTCGCCAAAGCCGAGCGTCAGGAAGCTGACGCGACCATCGAGCACAAGCGCCAGATGTTTCTGAAAAAGGAACTCGCTTGGGTGCGCCAAGGTCCGCGCGCGCAACGCAGCAAGCAGAAGGATCGCTTCGAGCGCTATTACAACGAAGCCGCGAAGGACGGCCCGATGATCGAGGAGGACATGGAATTGTGCATCCCGCCGCCGCCGCAACTCGGCAATCGCACGGTGGATGTCACCGACCTCGGCATGGAACTCGGCGGGAAGAAATTATTTTCCGGTTTTAATTATTCGTTTCAGAACGGCCAGCGCATCGGCGTCTGCGGGCGGAACGGCCTTGGCAAATCCACGTTGCTCAAGACGATGATCGGTCAGTTGCAACCGACGGAAGGCGTGGTGAAAATCGGCCAGCTCACGAAGTTCAACTACGTTGACCAAGGTCGCCTGCATCTGAACGAAAATCGCACCGTGCTCGACGAGGCGTCCGACGGCACGGAGTTCGTCATCTGGGGCGATGCGAAAATTTCCGTGCGCTCCTATCTCAAGCGCTTTCTGTTTGCCGACGACCGCATCCTGACCGAGGTGCGGAAATTAAGCGGCGGCGAACGCAGCCGTTTGCTGCTCGCCAAAATCCTCAAGTGCGGCGGCAACTTCCTCATCCTCGACGAGCCGACAAACGATCTCGACCTGCCGACCTTGCGTGTGCTGGAAGAAGCGCTCATCGCGTTCCCCGGCTGTGTGTGCGTGGTGAGCCACGACCGTTATTTTCTGAATCGCGTCTGCACGGACATTCTCGCGTTTGAGGGCGACGGCAAAATCCATCACAGCGTCGGCGACTACGATTATTATCTGGAGAAAAAACAGAAAGCCGCCAAGGCACAGGAGACCGCCGCGCGCGACCTCGCCGCTAAGTATGCCGCCGATGCCGCCAAAGCTGCCGCGCCGGAAAAATCCAAGGCCAAAGGTCGCAAACTTTCCTTCAAGGAGATGCATGAACTCGCTGGGATGGAGGCGCACATCCACGCCATCGAAGGCGAGATTGCTCGCATTGAAAATCTTTTCGCCGCGCCGGATTTCCATCGCACCCACGCGGGGCAGGCCAATCAATTGATGGCCGAATTGGAATCTGAGAAAGTCAATCTCGCCAAACTATTCACGCGCTGGGAAGAATTGGAAGCGCGCAAGACCGAGACGGATGCAAAGGCTGATTAATGCGAAAGGCTTTTAACTCGGCGTAGATGGATTGCGCGAGGCCGGACTTGGCGAAGCCCAATTTATATTTCCAACTCGCGGATCAGTGCTTCTACCGTCAGTTGGTGATGTTCGGCAATTTCCTTGAGCACGCCATGCAGTAAGCCCACTTTGAGCGGACGATGGTTGGGAATGCTGACGTGGTGTTCGCCACCGCGCTGGGTGGTCAATTGAATGTGCGAGCCGGTCTGGCGCTGGATTTCGTAGTCGAGCTGACGGAGGGCGCGGACAAGTTCGGCTCCATTACAGTCGCGCGGAATTTTCACGCCGCGAGGACCTCGTCCCTAATGTAGTGCAGGCGGATGACTTTGGGGCGTTCGGTCTCGTTGGCAAAATGGCAGGTCACGGCGTCCTTGACCATGCCGCGCAGGTCGTCCCAGTCCTCGCCCTGGGTGAAAATACCGTAGCCGAGCGCGCGCGCCCAGAAGCCGCCTTCCTCGGCTTCACGAACTTCAAAGATGATCTCGCTCATGATTTTTAGTATCTGGGAAAATAGTTTTAAGGCAAGGAGCAGATTTCAAATTTTAGCACCGAGCCTCACGACCAGAAGTCATCCATTCCGCTGCTTTGGCGGCATCGAGGTGGAGAAGTTTTTGGAGCGATTCCAAGGCTTGCAAAGGCGAGCGGGCGGTGTGATTTGCCACCGTTGACGGGAAAATGGTGAGCAGGCCGGAGGCCTTGTCCGGCAAGGCTTCCGCGCCCTTGGACGAAACGTGCCCGTGGTCTATTTCGACTTCAACGGTTAAGTAACTCATGGCGGGAAATTACGCCTCCATCCGACTGCTCGCAAGCGGGGATTTCTGGCAGCCAGTCAAGTTTGCGGCGGCGCTGAAGGTTTGTTCGAGTGCAGCGGCTGATTGATGCGAAAGGCTTTCAACTCGGCGTAGATGGATTGCGCGAGGCCGGACTTGGCGAAGCCAACCGCTTTCGCACCCTTGACGGAAAAGAATTTTTCAAAATCCGCCGCTGTGAAATACTGCACGACGGGATAGTGGGTAAAATCTTTCAGCACTTCTTCGCGGCTGGCCTCGGCGATGTCTTCGGCGATGAGGACGAAATGGAGCTTGCTCTTATTGGCGCGCAACGTGTCGCGTCCCACCAGCAGCGCCCGGGTCTTGATGACGAAGGGAAAGAGCCGTTCGACGGGATGAGGTTGGGCTTGGTCGGACATAATTTTTAGGAGCGCGGACGGCTCGTCCGCAAGTTTGTTGGAGTTCAGGCTTTAGCCTGCATCGCGGAAAAACAAGCTAAAGCTTGAACTCCAACGCGCGGACGAGCCGTCCGCGCTCCGTTCACGCCAACTTCACTTTGACTTTGTGGCCTTTGATCTCCGCGCGGTTCAACTTGGCGATGATGCCGTTGGCGTGTTCGCTGTCCACATCCACGAAGAGATGTTTCTCGCGCACGTCCACCGTGCCGACGACTTTGCCGGGCAATCCAGTTTCGCCGGCGACGCTGTTCACGACGTCAATCGGCGTGATGCCTTGCGACTCACCGACGCTCATCCAGAGGCGAGTTTTTTCCGCCGCGACGGCGCGGCTGGGCTTCGGTTTGGACTCCGCGATGGGTGCGGGCTTGGGCTTAATGAACAATTTGGACGCGGGCTTCGGCTCCGTTGTTTTCACGGACGCCAAAATTTCTGCGTCGGAATAAGTTTTTACGGGTTCAACGTTCGCTTCACCCGGCGCTTTGATTTCTGCGGGCGGAACAATGGCCTTCGCAGCAGGCGCGGCAGCGGGTTTCCACGGTGATGGTTTGCTCTTCTTCGGGTCGGCAAAGACGGCGTCATTGCGCGGAGCATAACTATTTGGCCGAGCCGAGCCGGTGCTCGGCGCGCCAGCGCGCGGCGGGCGGTCTTCGTAACGGGCGGGAGCGCGTTCGTCACGGCGATTGCCAAAACTCGGACGGCGGTCATCGCGTTGCGGGGCG
Source organism: Limisphaerales bacterium (assembly GCA_043776855.1). GTDB lineage: Bacteria > Verrucomicrobiota > Verrucomicrobiia > Limisphaerales > UBA11358 > UBA11358. The sequence goes on from JAYVQV010000143.1 coordinate 6,193, forward strand.
CGGTCGTCGCGGTAATTTCCACGATCCCCACCACGGTCATCGCGATACGACGGACGCGCGCCGCGATCCCCACCGCGATCATCGAAGCGGGCCGGGGGACGTTCGTCGCGTTCGGGGCGGTCGTAATTTTCCGTCTTCGGCGCAGCCTTGGCCGCTTCGCCGTTTTGCAACAGATGAATCAGCGCCGACGCGATATCGGTGGAACTAAAACCTTCTTCGAGCAAACGTTCGATAACGGCGTCGTGCTTCGTGTATTCCGCGCCGGTGAGCAATGCGCGGAGTTTTTCGATGAAAACATTTTCGCGCGCTTCGGAAACTTCGTCCGCCGTCGGAATTTTTCCGCGCTGGATGCGGACATTCGTGAAGCGTTCGATGTTGCGGATTTGAAACAGTTCGCGTCCTGGCACGAGCGAAATCGCGCGGCCACTGCGTCCGGCGCGACCGGTGCGGCCAATGCGGTGGACGTAATCTTCCGGGTCGTAGGGCAAATCGTAGTTGAACACGACTTGCACGTCGTCCACGTCAATGCCGCGCGCGGCGATGTCGGTGGCGACGAGAAATTCCAAGCCAGACTTGCGAAATTTATTCATCACGCGGTCGCGTTGCGCCTGCGTCATGTCACCGTGCAAACGGTCGGCCTGATAACCGGCGGCTTCGAGGTGATCCACGAGATCATCCACCATGCGCTTGGTGTTGCAAAAAACGATGCCGAGCTTGAGGTCGTAAATATCAATGAGCCGCGTGAGCAATTCCATTTTGTAGCGGCGATCCACTTCAAAATAAACCTGATCCACCGTCGGCACGGTCATCGCCTTCTGCTCGATCTTGACGCTCTGCGGCTCGCGTGAATTTTTCTCGATGAGGTCGCGAATCGGTTTCGGCATCGTGGCGGAAAAGAAAACCGTCTGCCGTTCTTTCGGCGTGTCTTTCAAAATCAATTCGATGTCTTCGCGGAATCCCATGTTCAGCATCACGTCGGCTTCGTCGAGGATAACCATCTTCACACCCGTGAGTTTCAACGTGCCGCGCCGCATATGATCCATCACGCGACCGGGTGTGCCGATGACGATTTGCGCGCCTTGTTTCAGGCCGTAAAGCTGTCGGTCGTAAGATTGTCCGCCGTAAATCGGCAGCGAGTTCACGCCGCGCTTGAAGAAAGAAAGTTTGTGGATTTCCTCGGACACCTGCACGGCGAGTTCGCGCGTGGGGCAGAGAATAAGCACTTGCACTTCGCGCTTGGTGACGTCCACTTTTTCCACGGCCGGCACGCCGAACGCGGCGGTCTTGCCGGAGCCGGTCATGGATTGGCCGACGATGTCTTTGCCGGTGAGCAAAACGGGAATCGCGGCGGCCTGAATGGGCGAGGCTTGTTCAAAGCCCATTTTTTCAACGGCCTTGAGCAGTTCAGGTGAAAGTCCTAATTCGGAAAATAATTTTGAGGTCATGTAAAATGTCTAAACGACAGCCCGCAGAGTAGCAGGGTTTGAACGGCTAACGAGAATTAAATTTGGTAACGGATGCGGCGGTGATTTCCCAGCTACGAAAACCCAGGGTGGTGGGTTGGCTCGCGCTGCGAGCCAACCCGTCGCCGATCCCGCGACAGCGGGAGTCAGGCGGCGGCTCCGGCTTCCTTCTCCCCTCCAAACCTCGTCGCCTCAAAAGCTAAACTCGTAAAAGTGTCAACCATGTCTATGCCTTCAATGTCAACCATGTCTATGCCCCGTGCCCACCCCGGCCCTCTCCCCTCCGAGGGGAGAGGGAGAAGACTGCCTGCTTCGCTGGAAAAATTTGTCGCCGCGCGACAAACTCCACCCCGGGAAACGCTGCCAGCCAGCGGCCACAGTCAGCATTTCAACAGCAAATCCAGCGTGCGGCTGACTTGAAACACAGCGAGGCAAACTTGCGCTGTCGCCGGATCGTTCAAGCAGAGCGCGCCTTCGCGGATGCGCGGAGCAACCTCGCCTTCAATTTGCAGGGGAAATTTTTCGGCCAGCATGGCGGCGTAGGCGGGGAAATTTTCCACGCCTTCCATCTTCAACTGCGCGCCGTTCACCAAGCGGAAGACGCCGCACGTTCCTTGCGCCGACTGCGCCATGAGTTCCACCAGCACACGCCCCATCGTGTAACGTGGATTGATTTCCACGATGGGTTTTAATTTTACTGCGCCGCTCGCGTCACAATAAACGAACGCATCAATGCCCAGCGGCCCGGTGAAATCCACGGCTCGTAGTTCAGTTTCTAGTTGCTTGAAAACTTGTCCGTAAAATTCCAGCAGCCAACCAGAAATGTCCGCCTGTGCCTGGAACTGCGCCACGGCGCGCGTGGGAATCCGCTTGTGAAAATGCGACTCCGCGAAGTTCGCGATGAACTGGCCGCGCGCATCGTTCAGCAAACCGGTGTAGCCGCAGAGTTTCAGGCCGCGCTCGCTCATCTCCAGTTGCACGGAAAAATCCATGACGCGCTCCAGCCACGGCTCAACCACGAGTTCGCGTTTGCGCGCGAACGCATTCTCCAGCCAGCGAATTTGCGTCGGCAAAATTTCCGGCTCGAACAGCCGCATCGCATTGCTGCCCGCCACGCCGAAAGATTCTTTCACGATGATTTTGTGATGGCCGCGTGTGCGGATTTTGGAAATCACGGCGAGCGCTTCGTCCAAGGAATTAACCGCCACGCCGATTTCATTTTTGGTGCAAAGCCAATTCATTGTAGCAGCCGACGTGAGGAGGCTCTGACTATTCTTGCGGCTGACGAGTGACGAGTGATGCGTGAGGGAAGTTTGAGCCTCGTTACCTCGGCTGCTACGCAAAATGATTTTCCGCAGCCACTCCGCGCTCCAAGATTTGGAATACAGCTTGGCGATGCCGCTGTTGAATCGTGTTTCATCCGCGCGCTGCTCGCCGGTGACGCTGGCGAACAGCGGCTTGAGCAATTCAAAACTATCCGGCCCCCAAGCCCACGGACGCAGCGAACCGAGCTTGCGGACAGTGAGTGATTGGAGCGCCGAGCACCAGCTCGGCAAGTTTTTTGCGGAAAGTTTTTTTTCCAACGAGCCGAGCTGGTGCTCGGCGCTCCGCTCCACAAACTCCGGCAGTGGAAAACCCGCCTGCTTGATGCCGCTCAAAAATTCCACGGACGGTTTCTGACTGATGAGAACGATGTCATCCTGCCGGCAAAGAAACTGCGGCAGGTTTTCCAGATCGCGCGCGAGCTGCGCCTGATGCTTGGTGGGGTTGAAAGTTTTTCCTTCCGCGATGCGGCCTTCGGCGAACGGATTGAAAACAAACACGCTCGGCGTGCGGCCTTTGGATTGCGAATAGACGTTGATCTCCGCGATGAAGTGCGGGTCAAATCCGGCGGCGCGGCGGCCTTCGACATTCAACGTCAGACCTTTCGCACGTTGCGGCGAGAGCGGAAATTTCAA
>JAYVQV010000144.1:0-2475 GCA_043776855.1 Limisphaerales bacterium
AATCGCGATGGTCGCCATCAGCGCGGTGGACATCGCGCTGTGGGATTTGCTCGGCAAGTCGGCGAAGCAGCCGGTCTATCGCCTGCTCGGCGGGCGCACCAAACCACAGATGCCCGTGTATGCCAGCCGGCTTTACTCCACGCCGCTCGATGAACTCGCGCGCGAATCCAAGAAATATAAAGACGAAGGTTACAAGGCGATGAAGATGCGCTTCGGCTGGGGACCGACCGATGGCGCGGAAGGGATGCAGAAGAACGTCGCGCTCGTCCGCACCGTGCGCGAGACGGTCGGCGACGGCATTGACATCATGGCCGACGCTTACATGGGCTGGAATCTGGATTACGCCAAGCGCATGATTCCACTGCTGGAAAAATTCAACCTGCGCTGGCTGGAAGAAGCGGTGATTCCCGACGACATCCACGGCTACTCGGAATTGAAAAGGTTCGGTCGCATTCCCATTGCCGGCGGCGAACACGAGCACACTATTTATGGGTTCCGCGAACTCATCGAAGCCCGGGCGGTGGATTACATCCAATTCGACACGAACCGCGTCGGCGGCATTTCGCAGGCCCGCAAGATTGCCGCGCTCGCCGAGGCGCACTCGATTCCCGTGATTCCGCACGCCGGGCAGATGCACAACTATCACATTGTCATGGCGAGCTTGAATTCGCCGATGGCCGAGTTCTTCCCGCCGGTGGATGTCGAAGTCGGCAACGAACTGTTCTGGTATATTTTCAAAGGCGAACCGATGCCGAAGGACGGTTTCATTGACCTCGATGAAAACACGCCCGGCCTCGGCCTGACCGTGGACGAAGAAGCGTTGAAAAAATTTCACATCACCGAATGACAAGACTTGTCCAAATCCAAAAAGGTTCGACGCGCCGCGTGGCGTTGGTCGAAGAACCGTGCCTGCGATTGCTGGCGGAGGTTGGTTCGATTTACGAACTGGCCACTGCCGCGGATTCAACTGGCGTGCCGTTGCTCAAATTGATTGGCGAGCACACGACTGGCGACAAGCTGGATTACGATTCGATTTACTCTGGCGAATCCGATTGGAAACTGCTGTCGCCGATTCATCATCCAACTGAATCATCGCGCTGCCTCGTTTCCGGCACGGGCCTCACGCATCTGGGCAGCGCGAAAAACCGGCAGGCCATGCACAGCGCCAGCGAGGCCGACTTGAACGACAGTATGAAAATTTTCAAGTGGGGCGTCGAAGGCGGCAAACCCGCGCCGGGAAAAACCGGCGTCGCACCCGAATGGTTTTACAAAGGCAGCGGCTCAGTGCTCCGCGCGCCCGGCGAGCCGCTCGACGTGCCGTCTTACGCTGAAGACGGTGGCGAAGAAGCGGAGATCGCGGGGATTTATTTCATCGGCGCGGATGGAAAACCACGTCGCATCGGCATGGCGATCGGCAATGAATTCTCCGACCACAAGTTTGAGAAGAAAAATTATCTGAACCTCGCCGGCTCGAAGTTACGCAACTGTTCGCTCGGCCCGGAACTCGTGCTTGATCCCGATTTCCGATCCGTGCCGGGCAGGGTGACGATTGAGCGCGCGGGAAAAACTTTGTGGTCGCAGAAAATTTTGACCGGCGAAACGGAGATGTGCCACAGCCTTGCAAACATTGAGCATCATCACTTCAAGTTTGAGGGACATAGGCGTCCCGGTGATTTGCACGTCCACTATTTCGGGGCGTGCAGCCTGAGTTTTGGCGCAGGCATCCAGCTTGTAGATGGCGACCAGATGATTGTCGAATTCACCGGCTTCGGCCGACCGTTGCGCAATCCGCTCCGCGTCATCGCCGGTGAAAACAAATTGGTCACAGTTCAACCTCTCGTTTGATTTTATGAGCAAACCACGAATCGCATTTTTCGGACTGGGCATCATGGGTTCCGGCATGGCCCGGCAACTTTTGAAAAATGGTTTTCCGCTGACCGTTTTCAACCGCAATGTGGAAAAATCCAAACCGTTCGCAGCGGAAGGCGCGCACGTCGCCAGTTCACCGCGTGAAGCGGCAGCGGGTGCCGAGGTCATCCTCAGCGTGGTCGCGGACGACAACGCCTCGCGCAGTTTGTGGCTTGGTGAAAACGGCGCGCTTGCCGCAGCCGCGCCGGGAACAATTTGCATCGAGTGCAGCACCGTCACGGTCGGCTGGATTCAGGAATTTGCGGCGGCCGCTCACGCGAAAAAATGTGAATTGATTGATGCGCCGGTAACCGGCAGCAAGACCCAGGCGGCATCCGGCGAACTGAATTTTCTCGCGGGCGGTTCGCCGGCCACGCTGGAAAAAATCCGGCCCGTGCTCGCGGCGATGAGCAAGACCATCATCCCGCTCGGCCCGGTCGGCAGCGGCGCGCTGCTGAAGCTCATCAACAACTTTGTCTGCGGCGTGCAAGCTGCGGCGCTGGCGGAAGCGGTGGCGATGATTGAACGCAGCGGGCTTGATCGTGCGAAGGCGTTGGAAGTTTTGAC
>JAYVQV010000145.1:0-2473 GCA_043776855.1 Limisphaerales bacterium
ATTGATGACGGCCGCATCTTTCATCGCGTCCAAATCTTCGGCTGCTACGGGTTAAAATGATTTTCAACCGCGTCTTGACGAGGGGCTGATAAATTTAATTCAACCACAGATGGACACAGATAAACACAGATGAAAGACCAAACGCAGAGACGCAGAGGACGCAGTGAGCCGCAAAGTTTTTTATTCTCTGCGCTTCTCCGCGTCCTCTGCGTCTCCGCGTTTCGCCCCGGTCTTTTTTATCTGTGTTTATCTGTGTCCATCTGTGGTTAATAAAAAATGTCCGCCGCCACTGAAATCCTCCTGCGCGTGCGCGACTACGACCTCGCGAGCACGCTCGATTCTGGCCAGGCCTTCCGCTGGCGGCGCGACGGCGATGCGTGGTGCGGCGTGCTGGGAAAACATTTTCTCCGTCTCACACAAACCGCGAACGGCATCCATGCCCAGTCCACCGCGCCCGTAGACGACTGGCAATTTCTCCGCGAATTTTTACAGAGCGACGTTGACCTCGCCGCCATCCTGAAAACTTTTCCCGACGATGCACCCATGCGCGCCGCCGTCGCCGCGTGTCCCGGACTGCGGCTGCTCCGGCAAGATCCGTGGGAATGTCTTGCGTCCTTCATCCTGTCCTCCACGAAACAGATCGTGCAAATCCGGCAGATTGTTTCGCTGCTGTGCGAACGGTTTGGCGAACCGCTGACGCCGTTTCCCCGGAGCGCCGATTTCCAAATCGGCGTGTTTGAGAAAGTGGGCATGGAAAAATTCGGAGCGCCGAGCACCGGCTCGGCAAGTGGCAAGGTCTTGTCGGTTCGAGCCGAGCCGGTGCTCGGCGCTCCGATTGACACGCCGAATCGGAGTTCGGCGCTCCAAGCGTTTGCCTTCCCCACGCCGCAACGACTCGCCGCCTGCACCGAGGCCGAGTTGCGCGATTGCAAGATGGGTTTCCGCGCGCCCAGCCTGCTCGCCGCCGCCCGCGCGATTGCCGATGGAAAATTTGATTTGGAACGCATCCGCCCGCTCGACTACGCCGCCGCCCGCGCAGAACTGATGACGTTGCGCGGCGTGGGCGGGAAGATTGCCGACTGCGTGCTGCTCTTCGGCTACGGATTTGACTCGGCGTTCCCGGTGGATGTGTGGATTGAACGCGCGTTGCAGGAACTATATTTTCCGCGCCGCCGCGCCAGCGAGAAGCGGCTCCGCAAATTTGCCGCCACGCATTTCGGCCCGCACGCCGGTTATGCGCAGCAGTATCTTTTTCATTACATGAGGACGAAAATAAAATAGCTTTGTAGATATGAAATACAGCAAGAAAGATTTCGCGATAAAGTTGAAACAGCAACTTGCTGGAGGATATGACGTGGTAAAAGTAGCCCGTTGGGCATATCAAGAATATTTAGGGAATTGTGAGGGGCTTGAATCTGGTCTGAAACCCGAAATGATGAAAGTTATAGTAATGGAAGAGGGTCCAGAATTTGAAATGACGGAATCAGAAATTCAAAATTTTGCAAACAATCTGGAAACTCAATGACCATTGAAACCATCCTCTCGCCGCTGGAACTGCCCGCGCTCGCGCAGCGCGACCTGCGTTCCTCGGCGTGCGTGGTGTTCGACATCCTGCGGGCGACGAGCACGTTTGTCACCGCGCTGCAAAACGGCGCGAAAGAAATCATCCCCGTCAGCGAAATTTCCGAGGCGGTGGCCTTCAAGAAAGCGGAAAGCGGCCCGTCCTCCGTAGCAGCACTGCGGAGGGTGGAAAAGCGGAAAGTGGAAACTATTTTACTTGCGGGTGAGCGCGATGGCGTTCGCATCCGCGCGGCGCAATCGGGCGGATTAGATTTTGATTTCGGCAATTCGCCGCGCGAGTTCACACCGGAAAAAGTTCGCGGCCAAACCATCGTCAGCACGACGACGAACGGCACGCGGGCGTTGCAGGCGTGCAAGGGAGCGGAGTGCGTGCTGGCAAGTTCATTCCTGAATCTCGCGGCGACGGCGGAGTTTTTGCGGCGGAAAAATTTTACGACGGTTGTGCTCGTCTGCGCGGGAACGGGTGAAGGCGTGGCGGATGAGGATGTGCTGGCGGCGGGGGCGTTGGTGGAGATTTTACTCGGTGAGCCACCCCTCACCCCGGCCCTCTCCCCTCCGAGGGGAGAGGGAGAAAAAAGCGGCGGGCGGATGGATGATTCATCGCAGTTGGCGCGGGAAACTTTTTTGAGAATGAAAACAAATTTGGCGGCGGCCATCGGCGGTTCGCAAAACGGCCGGCGGCTGCTGGCGAACCCGGAGTTGCGCGATGATGTGGCGTTCTGCGCGCAGCGGGATGTTTGCAATCTAGTCGCGGTGATGGGCGCGGATGGAGCGTTACGGCGGGTGGGTGACTGAGAGCTTGTCTGAAAATGTAGTGGCAGGCATCTCTGCCTGCCGTAGAGGGCGGCTTCCAGCCGCCCGGAAAAAGGCTGGAATGGTGGAGGTCATCCGA
>JAYVQV010000146.1:0-2471 GCA_043776855.1 Limisphaerales bacterium
AAAAATCTCAACCCCAACGCGGGTTGCATCACCTCCAAAACCATTCAACCTTTTCAAGGTTGTTTATTTTTCCATCCTTCCACCCAGCGTAGGCCGCCTCCCGCCTTCGCTTCGCTATGGCGCGGCAAGTCGTCGTCCAACGCTGGGCTGAATGATTAAATCCCTTTGGGATTTTTGAAATAGCTCCAAGTATTTTGCCAATGCTGGTGGAGTTTCTCGCGCTGCGAGAAACTTTGCCTGCGGAGCAGGCACTTTGAGGTGTGAACAGTTCCGAACGCTCGAAAGATTCCGTCGCCTGACGCTACGCTCGGCGACGGGGGTTTTCGCAGCGCGAAAGCTGCCACCATATAGGAGCGCGGACGGCTCGTCCGCGAGTTGCTCAGGCAGGCACAGGGACACGCGGACAAGCTGTCCGCGCTCCACCGCGCTCGGCGCGACATCTTTGTAGCAACCAAACCAAAAAAGTCCCCCGGGGATTATTTTTTGCGGCGACGCCATTTCGGATTGGAATGCACAAAATGAAACGAGCCGGAGAACTTGAAAATTCTCCGGCTCGTCAGCAATTAATTTACTTACGAGCAGCCCAGGCTTTCGCCGCAGTTGAGGCACTTGTAGCACGCGCCGTTGCGGACGACCACGTTGCCGCAGTTCGGACACGTCGGCGCATCCTGCTGATTCGTGATCATCGCGGTGAGCGAGTTTTTATGTCGCTCGATCTTGCTGATCTGTTTCGCTTCAATCAAATCTGTGTCATCCGAGATCGGCAGTTCCGGCACGGGACGGTTCACTTTTTTTTTCATCTCCTCGAGCAGGCCGGGCATGACCAGTTCGGGCTGGGTGCGCGCGGCGTTGAGGCCTTCGCGGTAGCCGGGGATGAATTGCAGCGCCAGCCAGCGGAAAACGTAGTCGGTGATTGAGGAGGCGTTGCGGATCTCCGGGTTCTTGGTAAAACCACTCGGCTCAAAACGCTGGTGCGCGAACTTGCGGACGAGCGCCTCCAGCGGCACGCCGTATTGGAATGCCATGCTGGAAAGTGTGCCGATGCTGTCCATGAGACCGCCAATGGTGGAACCTTCCTTGGCCATCGTGATAAACAATTCGCCGGGCTGGCCATCTTCAAACAAACCAACGGTGAGATAGCCTTCGTGGTCGGCGATGTTAAATTTGTGCGTGAGCGCCTGGCGCGTGTCAGTGAGACGACGGCGAATAGGCTTGCCGGAATCGGCCTGCAAGCGGGTGATTTCCGCTTCGAGTTCTTTGACGCGGGAATCCAGCGCGGGTGAAGCAGCGGCAGATTTGTCGCCGCCTTCGTTGGTCTTTTTCGTATTGAGCGGCTGGGAACGCTTGGAGCCGTCGCGATAAATCGCTACGCACTTCAAGCCCATCTTCCACGCCTGAACGTAGGTGTCGCGGATTTCGGCGACGGTGCATTCGCTCGGCATGTTGACGGTTTTGGAAATCGCGCCGCTGATGAACGGTTGCGCGGCAGACATCATTTTCAAATGCGCCATGTAGCCGATGCTGCGCTTGCCCTTGGACGGTTTGAACGCGCAATCAAAAATCGGCAGATGTTCGGTTTTCAATCCGCTCTTCACGGTCGCGCCGTTTTCTTCGATGTCTTCAATCGTGTCGAATTTTTCTATGTGCGCGATGATGGCAGTGACTTCTTTTTCAGAATAATGAAGGCGGTGTAACGCATCCGGCACGCCGCGATTGACAATTTTCAACATGCCGCCACCGGCGAGCAGTTTGTATTTCACGAGCGCGATGTCGGGCTCCACGCCGGTGGTGTCGCAATCCATGAGGAACGCAATCGTGCCGGTCGGCGCGAGCACGGTGACTTGCGCGTTGCGGTAGCCGTGCTGCTTGCCTTTGGCGAGCGCGCCATCCCACGTTTTGCGGGCTTCAAGTTTAAGATAATTGAATTCCGCGCTGGGCTGAATGGTTTCCACGGCGTCGCGGTGAAGCTTGATGACGCCGAGCATGGATTCCACGTTGTCCTTCGACACAGGTTTTTCCACGCCGGAGCAACGGGCATCGCGATAGCCGGCGAACGCGCCGATGTTCGCGGCGATTTCGGCGGACTGTTCGTAAGCGTGACCGGTCATGATGGACGTGATCGCACCGGCAAGCGCGCGGCCTTCGTCGGAATCATACGGCAAACCGTAGCTCATGCAGAGCGAACCGAGGTTCGCGAAGCCGAGGCCGAGCGTGCGGAAGATGTGGGAGTTCTCGGCGATTTCCTTGGTCGGATAGCTCGCGTTGTCCACGAGAATTTCCTGCGCGGTGATGAAGATGCGCGCGGCGGCTTTGAAACGTTCTACGTCAAACTTGTCGTCTTCGCGCTTGAACTTCATCAAGTTCAGCGACGCGAGATTGCAGGCGGTGTTGTTGACGAAAACGTATTCGCTGCACGGGTTCGTGGAGTGAATCGGCTCGGTGCCTTTGCAAGTGTGCCACTTCTGGATCGC
>JAYVQV010000147.1:0-2467 GCA_043776855.1 Limisphaerales bacterium
CATCGTGCCGGTCGTGGCGTTCGATGGTGAGCACGTCGTGCCGTCGCCGTTGGTGGATCAGATTGCCTCGGCTTACCACGAGATGCTGCTGCGGGAATAGTGGCACAGGCTTCTAGCCTGTGAGTTCATTTTTCTTGGCCGCAAAAAGGCGCAAAAATAAATCTGCGGATAACGTGGGTAATTCCTTGCCAGTTGCAGGAAAAATACTCGCCATAAGTTTCAAATTGTCTGAATTTTTTGCGCCGGCTGCGCTTTTTTGCGGCTAGTGCAAATTAAATAATCCTGTAGCCGTCCCGCAAGGCGGGATCAGTTCGCGCCATCTGATTCCACTGGAATTCAATTGGAGCCGACTCACGTCGTCGGCTACAGATTTATTGAAACCGCTTGAAAGATTTTTTACCGGAACACACAGGCTAGAAGCCTGTGCCACTAGCCACGGAATAATTCTTGGCTCATTCACGACGGCGGTTAAATTATCCCCGTGCCGCTGCTGGAAAAATTGCCGGTCAAAAAAAATCGCCGCAACCGCGCCGGTGATTTTCTGGCCGTGCTGCTGTTGCTCGCCATCCTCGTCAGCCTCGGCTGGTGGTGGTTTCATCAGCAGCATCCCAAGCAACGCGCGCATAAAATTTCCTCGGTGAATTCCGTCGCCGTCGCCACTTCACCTGCGCCGGTCGAAAAACCAAAACCGAAACCCATCGTCATCGCCCCGCCGGCGGCGGCGGATTTTCCCCGGCCCGTGCGCGACGTTTTCGAGGCGCAGGTCGCGCTGGCGCGGCGGGGGATTTCGCCCGGCTCGCTGGATGCGGCCATCGGTTCCCAAACGCGCACGGCCATCGCGGCGTTTCAGCGCGCGGAAAAATTATCCGAGTCCTCCGCGCTGGACACCAACACGCGCGCGATGCTCCCGCTCGATGCGCCGTTGCTCACCACTTACACGGTCACGACGAACGACCTGGTTCGCTTGCAACCGATTGGCAAGACGTGGCTGGAAAAATCCGCGCAGTCCGCGCTGGACTACGAAACGATCCTGGAACTCGTCGCGGAAACCGCGCACGCGCACCCGCTGCTGGTGCAAAAATTAAATCCCGGCGTGAACTGGACGAACGTGACGGCGGGAACCGTTTTGAAAATCCCGGACGTGGAATACCCGGAGCCAGGCGATAAGGCGGCGTTTGTCATCATCCATCTTTCGCAGAAATTTCTGGAGGCGTTTGATGCGGGGACGAATTTAATTTTGCATTGCCCGTGCAGTATTGCGGCGAAAGTGGAGAAGCGGCCGGTGGGCGAATTGCACGTCGCCGTCGTTGCGCCGGATCCGAATTATACTTTTGACCCCGCTGTTTTTCCTGAATCGCCCGAGGCGCAGGCCATCGGCCACAAGCTGATTCTGCCGCCCGGCCCGAATAATCCCGTCGGCCTCGCTTGGATCGGCTTGGACAAGCCCGGCTACGGGATGCACGGCACGCCGGTTCCCGAACAGGTCGGGCGCACGGAATCCCACGGCTGTTTTCGCCTGGCGAACTGGGATGCAAAATTTTTAGTGAAGCTCGTGTGGGTGGGCTTGCCGGTGACGGTCGTGCCGTAAGGTAGCTACATCGTCGGTAAAGCCGCGCGTTCAGGGTTTCGGTCTTTCAATCAAAGCTCGCAATACTTTCCGGTGGGCGCTGGTGAAAGCGAGCGCCGCTAACTGCGCCGGAGTTTTCCAGACGCCATCGGCTTTTGCCGGGGATGACTTCAATGAAATGGTAAACGCCGCCAGCGTGATGCGGTAGCGGGTGATGGAATGTTTCACCGTGCAAAGCGGTGAAACTTTTTCGGAGCGCGGGTCGGCGATCCGCAGCGCGTCTAACTCCGCAAAAATTTCCGGCGGTTCAACGTGCCGTGTTCCGGTTTCGACATTGGGAAACTCCCACAAGTGCGCGTTCACGACTCCGACCGGACGCTGGCGCACAAGAAATTTTCCATTTCGTTCTATGGCGAAAGCGGCGAAATGCCGTGCCGTCGCCGCCGCGCGCTTGCCGAGGTTGGGCAATTCTTCGGTGCGACCTTCTTTGAAAGCGACGCAGATTTTTTTCACCGGACAAACCAAACACTGCGGATTGCGCGGCGTGCAGACGAGCGCGCCGAGTTCCATGAGCGACTGGTTTAAGTGTGAGCAGGAATTTTCCTCACGCCAAGGACGCGAAGGACGCAAAGTGGAAAAAACCTTGGCGGACTTTGCGCCCTTGGCGTGAGTCACCAACGCTTCCGCAATTTTCCAAAGCCGTGCATTCGTTTCTTTCTCTTTCGGATTTTCCCCGATGCCGAAAATTCTGGTGAGCACGCGGATGACATTGCCATCCACAATCGGCACTGGCTGATTGAAAGCGATACTGCAAATCGCGCCCGCCGTGTAGCGTCCGATGCCCGGCAAGGCGAGCACGTCTTCAAATTTTTCTGGAAACTTGCAATCGGTATTTCCGCT
>JAYVQV010000148.1:0-2463 GCA_043776855.1 Limisphaerales bacterium
GCCCGCGAGCGTTTCGGTCACGATGCGGTTCGTGCGCAGCTCGATCTGCCGGATTTTTTTGAGAATCTCGCGGGGGATCATGGGAAAATGGCGAATGGCGAATGGCGAATTTTCAATTGCGCGCTCCGTTCAACGGAGTAAATTGCTGCCATGAGTGCAACGCAAGTCATGGCGCAGGTTGAAAAACTTCCGTTTGAAGAACAACTTGAAGTCTTCACGCAACTTCGTGACCGCTTTGATCCCGAACTCACGCCGGAACAAATCGCCGAACTCGACCGCCGTGCCGAAGATGCGCTCGCACATCCCGGTCGCGGCACACCCATCGAAGAAGTTTCCGCTGAAATCAGAAAACGCCTTCTTGCCAAGAAATGACGTTCAAGGTCATCGCGGAAGCCGAAGCCAAGGCGGAGTGGAATGAGGCTGTGGACTGGTATGAGGCGCAGGAAACCGGCGTGGGCGGGCGATTCGACGACGAACTTCAAGCCTTTCTCCAAACACTCAAACAAAATCCCGAACGGTTTCGTCTGGCGACAGATTTGACGTATAAAGCCAAGATGTCCGAACCGTGGCCTTACTCGATTTACTTCACCATTAACACCGAGCATCACGAGGTTAAAATTCTTGCCGTGTGGCATGGCTCGCGCAATCCGGCGGAACTGCGGCGACGGTTGAAATAGACGGAGCGCGGGTCTGCGACCCGCAGCGGCTGCGCCAGACAGAACGCGCCCGGGATTGCTTTGGCTATCGGTAATGCGGGAGGGCTGCGGCTCACAGAGCCGCGCTCCGACCGCCGACCGGGTCACGATGCGGTTCGGGCGCAGCTCGAGCTGCCGGATTTTTTTGAGAATCTCGCGGGGAATCATGCCGGAAAAAATGACAAAGGTTGCAGGCTGAATGATGAATCCGGGCAGCGGAAAACCCCTGCCGGCGGGCGCGAACTAGCCGGTAGAATTTTTGCCGAAATCGTTTCCAAACGGTCGCGACCAATCCGCCCGCAGCGCCCGCCTGGCGGCCGCGGCGGCGGAAATAAATTTTTGAAAAACTCGCTGGCTGTTTCCATTGGTTGCGCTCGTTGGCATCGCAAATTCTGCCGGACAAACCGGCGGAGAAAAATGTTTTAATTTAGTCAGCCCGCCGCAAAATTTGTTCAAAGAAAGTTGCGGGTCGCCATGCCCGCCCATCCGGTCAGCGTCATCGGCGAGCCGCCAACGGCGTCAGGGAAGCGTAAAGTTTTTCATAACGGGTCACGATGGCCGCTGCGGAAAAACTTTCGTCCGCCCGTTGCCGGGCGGCCTGGCCAAGTGCATGGCGCTTCGCCGGACTCGCGATCAAGTCTTCGACGGCCCGCGCCAGCGGGTTCGCTTCCGCCGAATCAACCAGCAATCCAGTCTTGCCGTCCGTGACCACTTCGGGAATGCCGCCGACACGCCGCGCGACGCTCGGACAACCGAAGCCCATCGCCTCCAAAATGCTCAAACAAAAACTTTCCGTGTCCGACGTGAACAGGCCCAGGTCGGCGGCCGGCAGATAATCTTCAATGTCGCTGACGTTTTCACGCACGATGAGACGATCTTGAATTTTCAACCGGCGGACTTCCGGCGCGAACGGCGCGAAACTGCCGCCCGCGAGGACAAGCAATTTGAAAGATTTTTTGGGGCGGATGCGCGCCACGGTTTCGAGCAGCAGGTCAATCCGTTTCAACGGGCGCAGGTTGGAGGAATGGAACAACAGCACTTCATCTTTCAAACCAAGTTCGCGGCGGACGGTCTCGCGTGAGCGCTTCGGTTTGCGCGGCGTGAAAAAATTATGGATGACTTCCATTTTGCCTTTGAAGCCAAGCACGCGGCGCGTTTCCGTTTTTAGAAAATTAGAAACCACCGTCACCGCGTCCGAGTGCGTCAGCGCGTGATGAATCGCCGGGGCGTAGCCGGGATCAGCGCCCAGCAACGTCGTGTCCGTGCCGTGCAGCGTGGTGATGATGCGGGGCTGAAATTTTTTCGGCAGCATCGCGCGGGCGAGAATCGCCGCCGTCGCGTGCGGCACGGCGTAGTGGACATGCAGCACGTCGAGCTTGTGCGCGCGGCTGACCTCGGCCATTTTCACCGAGAGCGGCAATGTGTAATCGGGATACTTAAAAAGGTCGTAGCCGTTGATGACGACGGGATGAAAAAAAATTCGCCGTGATTTTTCCGGCAGGCGAAACGGTCGCTCGTAGCTGATGAAATGAATTTCGTGTCCGCGCTGCGCCAGTTCCTCGCCCAGCGCCGTCGCGAGAATCCCGCTGCCGCCGACCGAGGGATAACAAGTGATGCCGATTTTCATTTTTGTTTTAACCACGGATGGACACAGATGGACACGGATTAAACCGAAACCAAGCCGTTGAATTGGGGAGCGCGCCCGCCTCGGGCGCAGCGGGTCGCGCCCGCGCGACCCGCCCGGGCGGACGAAAACCAAACATCATTC
>JAYVQV010000149.1:0-2457 GCA_043776855.1 Limisphaerales bacterium
AAACCAAACATCATTCGGTTGGCCTTCGTGCGTTCGGGTTCGGCGCGAGGGCGCGCCGAACTACAGCCGGGGCGGCTGTGCTCCCCATTTTCTACGGCATAGATTCGGCTGAGAACAGTATCCAGATGCACCCGGGGAAGGGGATGCCTTGATTTGCGGAGCGCGGCCCGGTGAGCCGCCGCGCCTGCTTATTTCCGAACGCCGCCGGTCAAAGCCGGCGCTCCGGCCATTACTGCACCGTCACGCTCTTGGCCAGATTGCGCGGCTTGTCCACATCGCAGCCGCGCGCCACGGCGATATGATACGCGAAGAGTTGCAGCGGCACGCTGGCGAGAATCGGATTCAATGCCTCCAAAGTTTTCGGCAGATAAAACACGTCGTCCGCCACTTTTGAAATTCCTTTGTCGCCCTCGGTGGCAAACGCGATCACCGGCCCCTTGCGCGCGCGGATCATCGCGAGGTTCGCCAAAGTTTTTTCATACATCGCATCCTGCGGCACGAGGAAAACCGTCGGCGTCTGCGCATCAATCAACGCGATTGGCCCGTGCTTCATTTCAGCGGCGGAATAACCCTCGGCGTGGATGTAGGAAATTTCCTTCAGCTTCAACGCGCCTTCGAGCGCAATCGGAAACGTGTAGCCGCGACCGAGAAAAAAGAAGTCGTCCGCCTTCGCGTATTTCTTCGCCAGCTTTTTCAGCGCGTCGTTCTGCGCCAGAATTTTTTCAATCTGCTTCGGCAACGCTTCGAGCGCGTGGAGAATTTCCGTGGCGCGCTTCGCCGAAAGCATCCGCATCCGTCCCAGATGCACGGCGAGCAACGTCAGCACCGTGAGGGTGGAAACAAATGCCTTCGTCGAGGCCACGCCGATTTCCGGCCCGGCGTGCATGTAGATGCCACCATCCGACTCGCGCGCGATGGTGCTGCCGACAACATTCACAATCGCCAGCGCGCGATGCCCGCGCCGCTTGGCCTCGCGTAGAGCGGCGAGCGTATCCGCCGTCTCGCCGGATTGCGACAGCACGAGCAGCACGGTGTTTTTTTCCAGTGGGCAATTGCGGTAACAAAATTCATGCGCGAACTCGACTTCGACCGGCAGTTGCGCCAGTTCTTCAATCAAGTATTCGCCCACGAGCGCCGCGTGCCAGCTCGTGCCGCTCGCGGCGATGACGATGCGGTCAATGCCGCGCAACTCGGCGGCGGTCATGTTCAGCCCGCCGAACTTCGCCGTCGCGCCTTCAAAATCCAAGCGGCCGCGCAACGCATTCGCCACCGTCTGCGGCTGCTCGAAAATTTCCTTGAGCATGAAGTGCGCGAACTTTCCGCGCCCGACATCTTCGTGGGAAAATTCCAAATTGCTGATCTGCACGTTCGCTGTGTCCGTGCCGAGATTCGTCACTTCAAAATTTTCCGGCGTGATGGTCGCCACGTCGTAGTCGTTCAGATAAACGACTTTCTTGGTGTGCGCGACGATGGCATTCGCATCGCTCGCCAGAAAATGTTCGCCCTTGCCGATGCCGATGATGAGCGGCGACCCGCGCCGCGCGCCGATGATCGTGTCTGGGAAATCCGTGCAGATGACTGCCAGCCCATAAGTCCCGATGACTTCACGCAGCGCGTTGGAAACGGCGAGGGCGAGTGTAGTGGCACAGGCATCTTGCCTGTGAGTTCGTATTGTTTTTTTAGAAACACACAGGCTAGAAGCCTGTGCCACTAATTTCGCATAACAGTCGCCGATCAAATGCGCGAGCACTTCCGTATCCGTGTCGGATTTGA
This sequence comes from Limisphaerales bacterium, assembly GCA_043776855.1. Lineage (GTDB taxonomy): Bacteria > Verrucomicrobiota > Verrucomicrobiia > Limisphaerales > UBA11358 > UBA11358. The sequence goes on from JAYVQV010000149.1 coordinate 1,774, forward strand.
ATTTATGTCCCGCCGCCACGAGCCGTTGTTTGAGCTTGTCGTAATTTTCAATCACGCCGTTGTGGACGACGGCGATTTTTTCCGACTGGTCGAAATGTGGATGGGAATTTTTATCCGCTGGCACGCCGTGCGTGGCCCAGCGCGTGTGGGCGATGCCAAGATTTCCCGTGACCGGCTCGGCCTTCAGCAATCGCGCGATGCCTTCATCAATCTTGCCAAGTTTCTTGCGGACGACGAGGCTGGCGTTGTCCAAGACCGCCACGCCCGCGCTGTCGTAGCCGCGATACTCCAAGCGCCGCAAGCCTTCCAAGAGAATCGGCGAGGCTGATTTTTTACCGACGTATCCAATGATGCCGCACATGAAAATTTTTTAATTTTTAATTTTTAATTTTGAATTGGCCGAAATCCACTCCGCCATTTCCGGCAGGCCGTTGACCACGATGGCGCGGGAAACTTTTTCCGGCGCTTTCTTTTCGTCTTCCGCGCCGTAGCCGGTGCGGACGAGAATGCTTTTTTTCACACCCGCGTTCCAGCCACATTCAAGGTCAATCAGCTTGTCGCCGACCATGAAACTTTCTGCAAGGTTCAAATTAAATTCATCCCGCGCATCAAACAAAAATTGCGGCGACGGCTTGCGTCCCCGGCTCGGCTGGTCCGGCGCTTCCGGCGCGATGTAACATTTCT
>JAYVQV010000150.1:0-2457 GCA_043776855.1 Limisphaerales bacterium
GAACGACCCCACGATCATCGTTTCCAAATTGGATAATGCGACCGGCCTGCGCAGCACCACCGATACAAATTATTATCCGGTCGCTCCCGGTCACATTGAAGCGGGCTATGTTCATTATCGGGCGGGTTATTATTATGCGTTCTGGAACGACGGCGGCTGTTGCAACGGCACGAACAGCACCTATCGAATTCACGTCGCGCGGTCGGCCACGCCTGCCGGTCCCTATGTGAACAAGGCGGGCACCACGGCGCGCGGAGGCGAGACTTTCATGTCCACTGACAAGGCCAAGGAACTCTATGGCCCGGGCCACATGGGCATCGAAAGCAAACCGGGAATGGATCGCTTCACATTTCATTATTACAACGCCAGCGGCCGCCCGGTGCTGGGCATCCGCACGCTCGTTTGGGGTGCGGATGGCTGGCCGTCAGTCGGCGAAGACCTTCCCGCTGACACCCGCAAGACCGCGACTGACAAAGCGCCAGGAAAATCTCCATGATTAGATTGCTTCGAATATTCGTTGTTATCGCGTTCGTGGCTGTCACCGCAGTTGTTACCGCGTCGGCTGCATCAATCGGCGGCTACCTTTTTACGACTTTCAAAAGTGAAGCCACGCCGCAAACCGAGCAAATTTATTTCGGCCTTTCGCAGGATGGTTTTCATTGGGACGTGCTTAACAATGGCAATCCCGCTTTGATTTCTGACGTGGGCGAAAAAGGCGTCCGCGATTCTTATCTGCTTCGCTCGCACGATGGCAAAAAGTTTTTCCTCATCGCCACCGACCTTTCCAATAATCTTAACCGCGATTGGCACCGCGCCACCCACGCGGGTAGCAAGTGCATCGTCGTCTGGGAATCGGACGATCTGGTGAAATGGTCAGCGCCGCGTCTGGTCAAGGTCGCGCCTGACGATGCCGGTTGCACTTGGGCGCCCGAAGCCATTTACGACGAAGAGACGAAGGACTATCTCGTGTATTGGTCTTCGACCACCGGCCGCGACAATTTCGCCCAACAACGCATCTGGTCGGCCCACACCACGGACTTCAAAAAATTTTCTGCGCCGGAAATCTTCATCGAAAAATCCTCCACGGTTTATGACACGGACATCATTCGCGCGGGAAATAAATATTATCGTTTCAGCAAGTTTCCGCAGAACAACGCCGTCCTCATGGAAGTTGCCGACAAACTTTCTGGACCGTGGAATGAAGTTTCGGGTTTCAACCTGACCGGCATGCAACACTACGAAGGCCCCGCCGCCTTCCAACTCATCGCGCCCAACGCCGAAAGCGAAAGCGGCACCTGGTGTCTCATGCTCGATCATCCCGGCAAAGGCTACGACCCATTCATCACCACCAATCTCGCCGCCGGCAAATTCATCGCCGGTCGCGGCATGAAATTTCCCTGCGCGTTCCGGCATGGCTCGATCCTGCCGCTCTCCGCCGAGGAATATCAACGCGTGAAATCTGCTTTTGATGTGAAGGTAAAAATTGACTCTGAAAATAAAATCGAAAAATGACGAAAACAATTCTGCGAATAACTCTATTGTTCGCCCTTGCATTGCCAGCATTCGCGCAGCCTTATTATATTTCACCCGACGGCAACGACAAAAATCCCGGCATTCGGGCAAAACCATTTGCCAGTCTTCAGCGCGCGCAACAAGCCGTTGAAAAAAAGCGCGGCGCAGTTTTTTTGCGCGGCGGAACTTATTATTTGCCGGAAACGCTTGTCTTCACCGCGCAGGATTCTGGCACGAAGGACACACCAGTTATTTTTCAAAATTACAAAAACGAAAAGCCCGTCATCAGCGGCGGCGTCAAATTGGAAAATCTGGACTGGCAGCCTTACACGAACGGAATTTTTCAGGCGAAAGTTCCCGACGATTTGCACACGGAGGAAGTCTTTGTGAACGGCGAGCGGCAGATTCTCGCGCGATATCCCAATTTCGACCCGACCGCAAAATACTTCGACGGCTACGCTGCCGACGCGATTTCCACGAACCGCGTCGCGCGCTGGTCTGATCCGACGGGTGGATACTTTCACGCGATGCACCCGTCGCTCTGGGGCGATTTTACCTGGGTCATCACCGGCAAGGACGAGTTGGGGAATGTGACCAAGGAAGGCGGCTGGCAGAACAATCGCGGCGCGGCGGCGCACCGGCAAATCCGTTTCGTGGAAAATATTTTTGAAGAATTGGATTCGCCTGGCGAATGGTTTTTGAATTCCAAAACCCACACGCTTTATTTTTATCCACCCGCCGGATTGGATTTGAAAAATGCGACGATTGAAGCGACGCGGTTGCGCAGCCTCGTTGAATTTCGCGGCGACGAAAAAAATCCGGTGAAATTTATCACGCTGCGCGGAATCACTTTTCGTCAGGCGGCGCGCACGGTGATGGACACAAAGGAGCCGCTGGTGCGTTCGGATTGGGCGATTTATCGCGGCGGCGCGATTTTTTTCAACG
>JAYVQV010000151.1:0-9531 GCA_043776855.1 Limisphaerales bacterium
TTCGGATTTAGTCATTAGACATTCCCGAAAGACATTTTCCACCATGAGCATTGCCACCAAGACGGGCGACAACGGAACCACGGGCCTGATGTATGGCCATCGCGTGCCAAAGAACCATCCGCGCGTGGAGGCGTGCGGGACGCTGGATGAATTGAACGCCGCCCTCGGCCTCGCCCGCGCGCACGCCACGGAAAAATTCGTCAGTGAAAATCTTTTCTGGATTCAGAAGTCGCTCGTGGATGTGATGGGCGAAGTCGGCGTGCTGCCGCAAGATTTGGCGCGCTACGAAAAAGGCGGCTTCACGCTGGTCACGCCCGAACTGACCGCGAAGCTCGACGCGCTCGTGAAAGAGATCGAGTCGCAAAACGTGAGCTTCAAGCACTGGGCCACGCCGGGTGAAAATACAAGTTCCGCCACGCTCGACGTGGCGCGCACGGTTTGCCGCCGGGCGGAGCGCCGCGTGTTTGACTTGCAAGCGGCGGGCGAATTGAAGAACGCGGAGATTTTAATTTTTCTTAACCGGCTTTCTGATTTGCTCTGGCTCTTCGCGCGGTGGACGGAGCCGCGCGGTTAAGCCGGAACGATGTAGTTGAAAAGAATCTAAAAAACGCGGAGGCGCAGAGAACGCAGAGGTTCGCAGAGAAAACCATTGGATGATTCCAGGCACCAGTCAGTGGGTTGGCTTTGTTTCCAAAAATCTCTGCGGCTCTCCGCGTTCTCTGCGCCTCTGCGTTTGTCCGGTTTTTCCGATTACATGGTTCCGGCTAACCGCTGGCATTTTTTCCGCGCGGCGAGTCTGGCTTCCGTGCTGCTGCCAGATTTTTCACGACGTGCAATAAATTCAAACCGCGATGCACAATTGGAAGTGGCGCGCGCTTTGACAGCCGGTGCGGCGGCGGCCTACATTAAAACGTCACCACAACTGGCTATTTGCCACGCCGCCAAAACCTATAAAATCCGCGCACACCTGATTCCAATCCAGTTCCGCCACAACCCCATTACCGCCATGCAAAAAAATAAAATCCTCCAAACCATCCTGTGCGCCGCCGCCCTGCTGGCTGCGGGCTTAAACTTTAGCCAAGCGCAAACCACCGCCACTTGGATTGGACCGGTCAGCGGCGGCGAATGGAACACCGGCGCGAACTGGGACACCGGCGCTCCGCCGCTGGACTCGACCACCAACGCGGTCATCGGGGTCGGCACGAACGTGAATTACAACGTGGCGATGGCGGCCAATCCTTTCGGCACACTCCAGGTGAAGGGCATCCTGAACATCAATACCACCGGCTTCAACAGCAGCGCCGTGACGATGACCAACAATGCTTCCCGCTGGTTCATCAATAACGGTGGCGTGGCCAATGTGACCGGCGGCATCAATCTGTTTTCCAACTCGGTCATCTCCATCGCCCCCGGCGGCACTTTGACGGCGAGCGGAACCTTGTCGTTGGGCAGCGGCGCCGTGGCGGGCACGGCCTTCGGCATCGTCACGAACACCGGCGGCACGCTGACGGTGGGCGGGGTGTCATTCAATGGCAACAACGCGAGTGTCAATACCAGTTCCAAAATGGTCATCACCGGCGGCACGAATAATCTGGGCGCCGTGAGCTTGCAGCGCAACGCGGGCGGTGCGGGCGCACCCGGCGCGCTCGGTTCGGACGGCCTCATCATCAGCAACGGCGTCGTCACCGCCACCAACATCTCGGTCGGCAATAATGCCCACGGCATTCTCTATTTCGTCAACGGTTCGATCACAAACTCTGGCAACTTGACGGTTAGGAACAGCACGCAAAATCGTCCGGCGCGTTTTCTTCAGACCGGCGGTTCTTATGTCACCACGGCTGCGGGTCTCGCCATCATGAATCCGACTGGCGCGGGCGATGTTGTCTATTCTGTGCTGGGCGGGACAAATCAGGTGGGCGGAATCCAGACGGGTTTGGCCGCCAGCGCGGGAACAGTTTTCTTGACGAACGCGGCCAGTATTTTTATCGGCACCGGCGGCATCACCACGAACGGGGCGCTCAATGGCGGCGGCTTGCCGCTGGTCACCAACAATATTCTCCTCAATCCCGGCGGGCGTTTTGCCGCGAGCGCGGACTGGACGAATGCCGCGACGATCACTTTGGCGGGCGGCACTTTTGACGCGCAAGACATCGCCGGCGTGGCCCACAACATTTACAGCGCGGGCGTCCTGCGCGGCACGGCTGGCGTGCTGATCAAAACCGGCAGCGGCGTGCTGACCCTCGGCACGGTGAACACTTATTCCGGCAACACACTGATCAATGCCGGAACGCTGGTGATGGATGCGGGCGCGAGCAACGCCAGCCCGCGCGTCATCGTCGGCAGCGGCGCGACGTTTGATGTTTCGCCGGTGACGGGCGGTTACATGGTCGGCCCCGGCCAGAGCCTTTCCGGTTCCGGTGTGGTGACGGGCGCGGTGGCCGTGGCCGTCGGCGGCTTCATCAATCCCGGCAGCAATCTACTGACTGGCACTTTGTCATTCTCCAATTCCATTACTGAAGCCGGCTTTGCGACAAATCATTTTGACCTCGCCGCCACCCCCGGACCGAATAACGACTTTGTTTCCATCGCCGGTGATTTGAACGTGAGCGCCACGAACTACATTGAAATCAGCGGCGGCGCGGCTCCGAACATTTATCCGCTCATCAAATACGCTGGCAACTTCAACGGCGACCTCACCAACTTCGCGCTGGCCGCCGGTGCGATTGGCGCACTCTCCAACAGCGTCGCGGCCAAGACGATTTATTTCCTGTCGCTCAACACGACGCGCAACCCGACCAACGTCACTTGGGTGGGCAACGCCAATCCGGTCAACAACAACTGGGACGCGACCATCACCACCAACTGGGTGAACGGAACCGCGCTCGATTATTTTATTCCGCGCGACAATGCCCGCTTCAACGCCCAAGGTGCGCCGAATCCGCTGGTCAACATCGTCAGCGGCATTCAAGCCGGCTCCGTCACCGTGGACACCGGCACCTCGAATTATGTGTTCACGGGCAACGGCTCCATCAGTGAAGTCCTCGGCTTCCCCGCCACACTCACCAAGACCAACTCCGGCACGCTCACCATCTTGACGACCAATTCCTACACCGGCCCAACCATCATCAACGGCGGCGTGCTCGAAGTGGCGCAGCTCGCCAACGGCGGCGCGGCCAGCGCGATTGGTGCGGCGGACAACACCTCCGGCAATTTGCAGATTGGCGGCGCCACCCTGCGCTACACGGGCGTGAGCGTCAGCACCGATCACGGCGCGACCATCACCGGCACCAACTCCGTGCTGGACGTAACCAACAGCGCCACGACCCTGACGGTTTCCGGCTCCTTGACCGGCAGCGGCACGCTCGCCAAGTCCGGCGCGGGCATCCTCATCCTCTCCGGCGCCAACGGCCACGGCGCCACCACCGTGAGCAACGGCACGTTGCAGGTCAACTCCGTCGTCAACGCCATCGGCACCGGCCCGCTCAACCTCGCCGGCGGCACGGTGCGCCTCAACGTCAGCGGCCAGCAGACGTATCCGAACGCACTGAATGTCATCACTGACAGCACCATGATTTCAGCGGGCGGCAACAACAACATCGTGCAGGCACCGTGGTCCGGTTCCGGCGTGTTGAATCTCGATATCGCCAGCGGCACGTTCACCGTCAACGCGAACATGACCACCAACTTCACCGGCACGGTTCGCATCAGCGACACCAGCACCGGGTTCTTCCGTTTCAACGGCGGCGGCAACGGCAACGGCGCCCAGCAGACCACCGCCAGCCGCGTGGCCAGCTTTGATCTTGGCAACGGTTCGGTGACCTTGCTCAACCGCAACGGCGGCGCGGCCGCGTTTGGCAATTACGATCTCGGCTCGCTCACGGGCGGCGCCTCCACCATTGTGCGCGGCGCGTCCAACGGTGGCGGCCCGTCCAATGCCTGCACTTATGTTGTCGGCGCGAAAAATTTGAGCACCACCTTTGCCGGCACCATCCTCAACGGCGCGGGCGGCGCGGGCGCGACCACCGCCCTCACCAAAGTCGGCAGCGGCATTCTTTCCCTTTCCGGTGCCAGCACCTACAGCGGCAACACCACCATCAGCAACGGCACGCTGGCGCTCATCAACGGCGGCAGCGACGGTTCCATCGCCAACAGCCCGTCCATCCGCATCATCAGCGGCGCGTTCCTCGATGTCTCCGCGCTCGCCACGCCGACGCTCGTGCTTGGTTCCGGCCAGACGCTTTCCGGCAACGGCACGGTCAACGGCAATCTTGATTCCACGGCTGGCACGGTTTCGCCCGGCGATTCCATCGGCACCCTCACCATCACCAACGTCGCCACGCTCAACGGCACGACCTACATGGAATTGAACCGCACCAACGGCGCGCAGACCAACGACATCCTCGCCGCCAACAGCATCGTCCTCGGCGGCACGCTCACCGTCACCAACCTCGGGCCGAACCTCGTCGCGGGCGACCGCTTCGTCCTGTTCAAAGGCCCGACTTCCGGCGCGTTCACCACCACGAACCTTCCCGGAAACCTCGGCAGCATCACCTACACCTGGACGAACAACCTCGCCTTGGACGGCTCCATCCGGGTGCTCACCGCCGTCACCGTGAACACCACGCCGACGAACATCACCACCAGCGTCAGCGGCAACACGCTCACGCTCTCGTGGCCCACCGACCACACCGGCTGGCGTTTGCAGGCGCAGACCAACACGCTTGGCGCCGGCCTCGGCACCACTTGGTCTGATGTCATCGGCACCGAGACAAGCAACACCTACAACGCCACGATTAATTCGGCGAATGGCACGGTGTTCTACCGGATGGTTTATCCGTGATAAAATTCTGAAACACAAAACGGCGGCATCAAATTGATGCCGCCGTTTTTATTTCTACGAATAATTTTTACGCCACCATCAAGTTCACCATCCGCTTCGGCACGATGATGACTTTCTTGATCGTCTTGCCCGCGATGAACGACTGAACTTTCTCCGACGCTTTCGCGGCGGCCTCCATCGTCGCGTTGTCCGCGTCCACCGCCACCTTGATCGTGTCGCGGAACTTGCCGTTCACTTGCACGGGAATTTCAATCTCGCTCTCCACGAGCAACGCCGCGTCAAAATTCGGCCACTCCGCGTAGGCCAGCGAGGTTTGCGTCTGACCAAATGTGGAGTGCAAACGCGCCCACAATTCTTCCGCGATATGCGGCGCGAAGGGCGCGAGCAGTTGCAGAAAAGTTTTCATCACCGCGAGCGGCTTCGTCTGCCACGTCATCGCCTCGTTGATGAACACCATCATCGCGGAGATCGCCGTGTTGAAACGCATCCCGTCCAAATCTTCGGTAACTTTTTTGATGCACGCGTGCAACGTCTTGAGTTGCGCTGGCGTGGCGTCTTGCTCCGTGATTTCGCCATTCAACAAAATCAAGTCGAGCAGTTCGTTTTGTTTCTCTGCGCTCTTTGCGTTCTTTGCGGTTAAAAAATCCCCGGCCAAAGTTTCCGCCTGCTCGTAAGCCGTCTCGGATTTTTCATCCACGAACAACCGCCACACGCGGCCGAGGAAACGATACACGCCCTCAACGCCCTTGGTGTTCCACGGCTTCGTGTCCTGCAACGGCCCCATAAACATCTCGTAAAGCCGGAACGCATCCGCGCCGTATTCCGCGAGCACGTCGTCGGGACTCACCACGTTGCCGCGTGACTTGGACATTTTCTGCATATCCTCGCCGAGGATGAGTCCTTGATTGACGAGTTTGTAAAACGGTTCCGGCGTTGCGACCTGGCCGAGATCAAAAAGAACCTTGTGCCAGAACCGCGCGTAAAGCAGATGCAACACGGCGTGCTCCGTGCCGCCGACATATAAATCCACGCCCGCCGCCTTGCCGTTCGACGCCATCCAATAATTATCCGCATCCTTGCCGACGAAGGATTGCGCGTTCTTCGCGTCGGTGTAGCGCAAATAATACCAGCACGAGCCAGCCCATTGCGGCATCGTGTTCGTCTCGCGGATCGCGCCGGGAACTTCATTCAACCAATCTTTCGCGCGCGCCAACGGCGGTTCGCCGCTCGCGGTCGGCTTGTAATCTTCCAGCGTCGGCGGCAGCAACGGCAAGGAACTTTCCGGCAACGCTTCGTGATAAAGATTTCCGGCGGCGTCCTTTTTCCAAACAATCGGGAACGGCTCGCCCCAGTAACGCTGACGGCTGAACAGCCAGTCGCGCAGTTTGTAATTGATGGTTTTCTTGCCGAGACTTTTTCCTTCGAGCCACGCGGTGATTTTCTTTTTGGCTTCGGCAGTAGGAAGATCATTCAGCGACACCTCGGGGTTCGCGGAGTTCCAAGCGACGCCTTCTCCGACAAATAATTCGGTCTGCGAAGTGAACACGAATACGTCTTCTCCATTTATGACGACTGTTTTTTCATCGCGCTTCAGCTTTGAAAGGTCATCGTAGCCAAAGGTTGAATTAATAGCCATTGCTGGAAATGGCTTGAGAGAACCCACCACGGATTTTATTTCTAATTTGAATTTTTTAGCGAATTCAAAATCGCGCTCATCATGCGCAGGCACGGCCATGATTGCGCCTGTGCCGTAGCTGGCGAGGACGTAGTCAGCAATCCAGATTGGAATCGTCTCACCGTTCACAGGATTGATGGCGTAAGCGCCGGTGAACACGCCGGATTTTTCCTTCGCGAGTTCGGTGCGTTCCAAATCAGATTTGCCAGCGGCATGAGCCTTGTAATCTTCAACGGCCTTTTTCTGCTCGGCAGTGGTGAGTTGCGAAACGAGTTTGTGTTCCGGCGAAAGCACCATGTAAGTCGCGCCGAACAAAGTGTCAGGACGCGTGGTGAACACGCGGATAGTGGCACAGGCATCTTGCCTGTGAGTTTCTGGATTGGATTCTTTCCCAGAACACACAGGCAAGATGCCTGTGCCACTACCGGCAATTTGAAAATCCACTTCCGCGCCTTCGCTCCGCCCAATCCAGTTGCGCTGCATTTCCTTGAGCGAATCGCTCCAGTCAATCGTGTCGAGATCGGCGAGAAGTTTCTCGGCGTAGGCGGTGATGCGGAGCATCCATTGGCGCATCGGCTTGCGGATGACCGGAAAGCCGCCGACTTCGCTCTTGCCGTCAATGACCTCCTCGTTGGCCAGCACCGTGCCGAGTTCGGGACACCAATTCACCGGCGCTTCGCTGACGTAGGCGAGGCGTTTGGAATCAACGTAGGCGCGGCGCGCGGCTTCCAAAGTGCTGCCGACTTGCAGTCGGCAGTTGGCCTCGCCAGACATGGGCGCGTTGGTTGCAGGCGACGCGCCTGCCGACTGCAAGTCGGCAGCACTTTGCCGCAACTCCGCCGGAAATTTCAGCGTCTCAATCGGCTCAGCCTTGTTCGTCTCGGGATTAAACCACGAGTTGTAAAGCTTCAAAAAAATCCATTGCGTCCACTTGAAATATTCCACGTCGGTCGTGGCGAGTTCGCGCGACCAGTCGTAACTGAAGCCGAGGCTTTTGATCTGGCGCGTGAAGTTGGCGATGTTCGTCTCGGTCGTGACGCGCGGATGCTGGCCGGTCTTGACGGCGTATTGCTCGGCAGGCAAACCGAACGAATCCCAACCCATCGGATGCAGCACGTTGAAGCCGCACGCGCGCCGCCAGCGCGCGAGAATGTCCGTGGCCGTGTAGCCTTCGGGATGCCCGACGTGCAAACCCGCGCCGCTCGGATACGGGAACATGTCGAGGATGTAATATTTTTTGGGGGCTTGGCAGCCGGCCACTTTTTCCCGGGACATGGAGTCGGCACCGTGACGGATTGCAAACGGATGATTCGCGGGAATTTCTTCGCCCGGATTAAACGCGCGAAACGCCTGCTGCTCTTCCCAAGTTTGCTGCCACTTGGGTTCGATCAAATGAAATGGATACTGCTTGCGGCTGCTAGACATAGAGCGGCGAATGTTACGCGAAAAAATGCGGGACTCAATCGTGGAATCATTTGTCGGCGGCGCGATTGCAGTTTGTGCCGACACTGATAAAATCTCCGCGTGGAAAATTTCTTCAACCTCCAGTGTCCGTTTTGCGGCGATGAATTTGAAATCGCCGTGGATACCACGCTGGACAGCCAATGCTTCACCACGGACTGCGAGAATTGCTGCCGGCCTTTTGAGGTTACCGTCGAATTTTCCGGCGGAGAGTTGGTCTCCCTAGTCGCGGCGGCGAATTAATCGGAAAGGCACTTGCAGCCAAGTGAGTAACCGCAATTTCGGTGGCCGGGCGGGGTTTCCGGCAGGGTTTTTTGTAAGCATCTCCAACGTCCGGGTTAAATCATATAAAACCCTTGTTTTAATTGGCTTAAACGATGAATCGAAAATCATTTTCCCGCCCGCCCGTCGGTTGAGCTTACAGTATTGAATTATTGGAAGCCGGGCAAAACGCGCACCTTAATATACTTATAGCTATAAATACGAACGATTTACACAATAACTAAAAACAAATTATCAGACTGGCATTGGCATTGCTAAATTTGGGCAGGTAGAAGAACCTAATAATCAACCAAACCAATTAAAAAATGAAAAATACACTCAAACTCATCGCTGCCGTGGCTATCGCTGCCGTGGCTTTCACCCAAACCTCCAGTGCTGCTCTGATTACTGGCAACATCGCCTTTGCTGGTGGTGCTCAAACTGACAGCGCGTTCGCCAACAGCTCTACCATGGTGGTTGCTTGGAACAATGTTAAAGTTACCTCTGACAGCGGCGCGTTCAGCACCGTGGCCATTAACTCGCTCGTGAGTCTCGCCGCTCCGTGGTCCTTCAATTCTGGAGCCATTAGCAGCTTCTGGAACGTCGGTGGTTTCACCTTCAATATGACGAGTTCCGCCATTGGTGTTAACACCGGTGGATTTCTCGGAGTCAACATTGTCGGCACGGTTTCCGGCAACGGTTACACCCCGACCGCGATGACTGGCAGCTTCACCATTCAGGATCCGGCTGGCAATACCACCACCAAGGAATTCAGCGGCAGCCTCTCGTTCAACTCCGTCCCGGACGGCGGCACGACGGCGCTCCTCCTCGGCTCGGCTCTGTCCGGCCTCGCGCTCATCCGCCGCAAATTGACCGCCTAATCGGTTCTTAAAATTCTCACGCAAGGGCAGGACTCCGGTCCTGCCCTTGTTTTTTATTTTGCTGCGACCCGACGGCCATTTTGCCACGCTCTCGCCTGTTAATTGAATGAACATCGCTGCCCTGATCTCCTATGCCAGCGCCCTGCTCGCCCTGGCGATGGCTGTTTCAGTCCTCTGGAAAGAGCGGCGTTCCCTCGCGCATCTGTCTTTCGTGGCGGGCTTGTTGATCTTGTCGGCGGAAGCCATCTTTCACGCCCGCTTCCTCCAAGCCACCACACCGGATGCACTCGTCGCCTGGCAAAAATGGCGGCTGATGGCCACGTCCTTTCTGCCCGCCGTCTGGCTGTTATTCAGTTTGACCTATGGTCGAGGCAATTCCCGCGAGTTTGTGAACCGCTGGAAAATTGTCCTCC
>JAYVQV010000152.1:0-9510 GCA_043776855.1 Limisphaerales bacterium
CGCTGGCTGAAACGAAACCTTTCTGATTGAAGTCGGCGCGCGCGGAGCGACGCGCCCTACCTGCTGCTTTCCGATCTGTGTCCATCCGTGGTTAGAAAATTCATCCGCTGATGTAGCGGTTGACTGCGTTGTAGATGAGAATGGTGTCCACGCAACTCCACACCAGCGCGCCCAGCGCCGCGCAAATCAAACCGACAATCCGATGCGGCTTGGCTGGGTTCCAAAAATACTTCTCCTGCTTGCGCGCTGAAAACGAAGCCCACAGCGCCGCCAGCGCGAACGGCACGCCGATGATGGGCAGCAGGCCGAGCAGCCCGAACACCAGGCAGCGCAAGGACGATTTCATCATCCGAATTTTCACAGCGGCTTTGGTGGGGGTGGCTTTCATGGTTGCGGAGCGCGGGCAGGCGCAGAGTTGGTTGGCGAACCGTTCAGCCGTTTGATCTGCTGCTGCTCCAGAAATTTTGTTTCGCGATGCAGATGAAACAGCGCGCGGCTCTCCGCCGTGACGAGGATCATCATGATGGCGAGCAGGATGATGAAAATCATCGTGGCCAGCCCGCGTTCGTTGCGTTGAGAAAAATAAATCTTCATGGCTTCGTTTGCGCGGCGGCAAAAGTGAATGGCAACGGCAGGTTCGCCTCCTTGCGGCGCGGCATCAATTCCACTTCCCAGCGCCACGCCGTCACGCCGTCGCGCGGCGCGGTCGTCATGGCGGACGATTTCACTCGCGGCAGCAGCACGCGGGAAGTTTTTTGTGCGGGAATTTCGCGGCGCAGTTCACCGGCTGTGAAGTGATAAACAATTTCCTTTCCCGCTTCCGGAATTTTCACCGTCTCGTCCGTCGCCGTGGTCTCCACGGAAATTTTCCCGGTCGCCGCGCGCACGTCTGCGCGCCACGTTTCGCCCGCGCGGAGGGCGGATTCAATTTCGTTTGCCGTGAAAATCGTGGCGCGCGTGTGGTCCCAGCAGAAATAAAATGACGCCGTGCCGAGACCGAGCAGGATGGCGAACACCGAGATATACACGAGGCACTCGATGAGCGAGACGCCGGCCTCGCGGAGCGGAGCGCGGCGGGGACGCGGCGGATCCGCAAATCGGAGCGCCGAGCACCCGCTCGGCGCGAACCGGGTTTTCAACGAGCCGAGCAGGTGCTCGGCGCTCCGGCTGCCGTTGGAAATTTGCATCGGCAGTTTCATTTCAGCACCGCCTCCCGCGCGATGGGGCTGACGCCGCATTTTTCATCCGCCGACCATGCGAGCCGCAGATGGTTGCCGGTCTTGGTCAGTTGAAAATGGCCCGGCGGCAATTTTTCCGCCGCCTTGGATTTCACCGCGAGATTCTGCGCGCCGTCGGGCAGATTTTTCGCCGCGCCCGCCGCGAGAATTTCCATTTCGCCATCCACCAGTTCGTTGAGGACGGCGCGCTGGTATTCGATTTTCAAAACCTGCCGTTCGCGCTGAAAGGCATAGCCGAGCGGCAGAATGGCGATGCCCAAAATCGCAAGTCCCACCGCGAGGTCAATCTGGAGAAAGCCGCGCCGCCGGGCGACGATGTTGGAATTGAAGGTTGAATTTTTTTTCATACTCATCACAGCTCCAGCATCCGCCGCAACATCATGATCAGCATTCCAAACATCGCCGTGGCGACGAGCGCGACGATGACGCCGTTCAAAATCACCAGCCCGCTCGTGGCGATGTGCGTCGCGGTTTCTTCCTGCTGAAAGGCCTTCGCATCCAGCGCCTCGTGCCAGCCGCGCAACGCTTCGAGAAATCCGCCCTTGGCGTGAATGGCATTCTTGAGCCGCCAGTGAAATTCGCCGGTGTCATCGAACGTGCGGATGGCATCGTCCAGTTTTTCCCCGCGCTCCAACGCGGTGATGACGCGACGGGTGCGGCGGCGGCAGATTTCATTCGCAGTGGAATCGCCCGCCAGCCGCACGGCCTCGGCCTCCGGCACGCCACCATCGAGGAGCACGGCGAGCATGGCGGAAAAGGCGCGCAATAATTTTTTCTGTTTCCACGGAATCCGCCACGCCAGCCAGTCCACGATGGGAACGCTGCGGAATTGCGCCCAACGAACCAGCCCCGGCCCGCCGATATAAAAAATTGCCACCGATAAAAGGACGACGAACAGGCCGATTTCAAACCAGACGAGTTGTGGGGCGATGGCGAAAACGAAGTTCGCCAGCGGCCACGTCTGCACGCCCATGCCAGCGAAAACTTCCTTGAATTTGGGAACGACAAACAGCATCAGCGAAGTGATGAGCCAGACGGCGATGGGCGCGAACACCAGCAGCATCGCCACCATGTAGTGCAGCGTGGAGCGCGCCGTGTCCGGCGCCACGCGCAGGACTTCGCGGCAGGCGGGAAAAACTTTCTTGAGGTCGCCGAGTTTTTCTCCGGCGCGGAGCATGGCGTTGACCGGCGGCGGCAGAAACGTGGGGACGCGTTCCAGCGCCTCGCTGAAACGCGCGCCGTCCTCGATGTGCGCGGCGAGCAGATAAAACCGCACGCCCATCACGCGGTCGCGGCTTTCGGCGGCGGAAAGAATCGCGTGCTCGATGGACTGCCCGCGTTCAATGGCCGTCTCCAGCAGATCGAGAAAAAATCGCGCGCGGTCGCGCCGCTGCATCGGCAGCGCGAGGAAGAAATGCAGCAACACCGAGAACACGCCGCAGGGCAGCATGATGAGGCCGCTCCACAACAGCGCGGCGAAAAAAGCTGAAAAAAAGTTTTCCATTAAAAAATTAGTAAAAACGGCTAACCGCTTAATCCGCCAATCATCATTATCATCGGCAAGAACATCGCGATGACCAGCATCGCCTGCGAGATGACCAAGGCGCCAAGGAACAGTGACGCCAGCGGCAGCACCGTGTAGAGCGCCACCTCGGTGCGATAGATTGCCCGCGCGTGGTAAATTTCCGCCGCGCGCTTGAAGCCGTCCGCCAGATTTTCGCCCGCGCCGGACACCAGCCAAGTGAACATCGGCGGGATTAATTTATTTCCCGCTGCGACCTCGGAAAATTTCGCCGTGCCCGCCGCGAGTTTTTTCCTCCAGTTTTGCAAGTCCGCCACGGCCTGCGGGCTGGTCTCCAGTTGTTCCGCGATGCCGATGGCTTCCGGCAGGGCGACGCCATTTTTCAACAGCAGATGAATGGACGCCGCGATGCGCGAAACCGTCGCCTCCTTGAACGCGGGCATTCGCCATAAAATTTTTTCACGAATGGCCGGCAAGAAAATTACGGCCAGCATCGCGATAAAAATCAAGCCAATCGCCGCTGGAAATGCCCAGATGGAATCTAAAGTCGTCAGCACAAACAGAGTGAAGCCCGGCAACCTCACGCCCATGCCGCTAAAAATTCCTTTGAACGCCGGGCCGATAACCCACGCCCACGCCCCGGACAGCACGAGCGAAATTAGCAGCGCCACCAGCAGCACGATAAGCGGATACGTCATCATGCTCTTGAGCCGCGTCCAGACTTGGTTTTGCCGCTGAAAAAAATCCGCGAGCATCGTCAGTGCGCCGGGCAGGTCGTTGCCTTTCACGCCCACCACGATCATGCGCTTGTAAAGTTCCGGCAACTGGCGCGGCGCGAGCGCTTCGGTGATGGGGACGCCGCGCGCGAGGTCGGCTTCGAGCGCGGATAATTCCTCGCGCAGCGAACCGGCGCGCATCTCGGTGCAGAGGCGCTTCAACGCGCCTTCGAGCGGGATGCCATCGCGCAGCATCGCGGCGAGCTGCTGGTTGAAGAAGGCAAATTCGTCAGTTTTCATTGTATTAGTGGCACAGGCATCTTGCCTGTGAGTTTGTGTGCAATATCAGTTAACCCGGCAATTTTTCATTGGGCAATTTGTCCGTTATTAATAGGGCAAGCAACTTGAGCGCTCTTGAGTTTCTGAAACGTTGCCCCGCATTTCAGAAACTCACAGGCAAGATGCCTGTGCCACTACTGCAATCCAAAAATTCGTTTGAATTCCGCCTCGTTCGTCACGCCCGCATTCACGAGCGAGCGCGCCGAGGCCTCCAATGTTTGCACCGGCGCGAGCGTGGAAAGTTCACGGCGGCGGATGCAATCACGCATCGTAGTGGCACAGGCATCTTGCCTGTGAGTTTCTGCGGCTGGCTTTTCATTTTTAGGAACACACAGGCTGGAAGCCTGTGCCACTGCACCGTCCACGCGCAGCCATTCCACGAGTGGCACACGACCGTTGTAGCCGGTGTGCAGACACGTTTCGCAACCCGCGCCTTCGCACGCTCCGCAAATTTTGCGGATGAGCCGCTGGTTCATGACCAATTCCACCGCGCTCGCCACGGCGGAATGATCGGCGCACATCGTGAGCAATCTTTCAAAAACGCCGCGACACGAACCGGCGTGCAGCGTGGAAATCACCAGATGCCCGGTGAGTCCGGCGCGGATGGCAAGCTGCGCGGTGGCCTCGTCGCGAATCTCGCCGATGATCAAAACCTGCGGGTCTTGCCGCAACAGATGCCGCGCGGCTTTCGCGAAATCGAGGCCGGTCGCTTCGTTGATTTCAGTCTGCATCGTGCCGGGGACAATTTGTTCGACGGGGTCTTCGATGGTGATGATGTGGCGTCCGCCGAGTTCGGCGAGGTGGCGGAGGCAAGCGTAAATCGTGGTGGTCTTGCCGCTGCCCGCCGGGCCGGTGAGCAGCAGGAGGCCGCTGGATTGGCGCAGAAATTTTTCCAATTCAGTTTGCGCGGCGGGCGGCAGCGAAAGTTCGGGGAGAACTTTTCCCGTCTCCGCATTGAACAGGCGCAAAACAATTTTCTCGCCGGTGACGGTCGGATATGTCGCCACGCGGATGTCGTTTTTGCTTTTCAGTTCGTCGCGAGAAATGCGGCCGTCCTGCGGCAACGATTCCTGATACGTCTTGAGCCGCGCGAGAAATTTGATGCGGCCAAACACGCGCTCGGCGATCTCGGCGGGCAGTTCGCGGACGGGCGTGATGAGGCCGTCGAGGCGGAAACCAACTTCGGCGGATTTACCGCGCATCTGAAAGTGGATGTCGCTCGCGCCTTTTTTTTCCGCGAGCGCGACGATGCTTTCCAAAATCTCCGGCGCGGCGTTGGCGGAGATTTCGGCGGGTGAAGTTGTTTGCGGCTGGCTCATGGATGGAAAGTGCCGGGGATGTTTAACCACGAAATACACCAAACACACGAAAGAAAAACAAATCAGAAAGTCGCGCGCTTGTCTCCGCTTCATTTCGTGTGTTTGGTGTATTTCGTGGTTTCATCGGCTTCAAAAATAATCCGGCTCGTTGCCCGCTTTCCACTTGATGTTGCAGCCGATGCTGGCGACTTGCATTTCGGAAGTGGGCTTGCCCGCGAGCACGGCGTCGAGGGCGGCGCGCAAATCTTTTCCGGTCACGCGAATTGAATTTCCCGGACGGCTCGCATCGAACTGCCCGCGATAAACGAGGCGACGGCCACGGTCGAACAAAAATAAATCCGGCGTGCAGGCGGCGCGGTAGGCTTTCGCCACGGACTGCGTTTCGTCGTAGAGATATGGGAAAATGTAGCCGGCGGATTTCACCTCATCCTTCATTTTGGCCGGGCCGTCTTGCGGATAATTTTTTGCGTCATTGGAACTGATGCCGACAATGCCAACATTTTTGGCCGCATAATCGCGCGCGAGTTGCGCGAGGCCGGCGCGGATATGAACGACGTAGGGGCAGTGATTGCACATGAAAATCACGGCGAGCGCGGCTTTGTCCTTGAAGTCGGCGAGAGAAATAATTTTTCCATTCGTATCCGGCAGTTTGAAATCCGGCGCCGTCGTGCCGAGCGGCAGCATGGTGGAAGGAGTGAGAGCCATGCGCGCAATTTGGCGCGACGCCGGAAATTTCGCAAGCGGCGAAATGAATGGCGATTGACCAAGGGTGCAGCTTGACCCGGTTGTGCTTCGCATTGGATGCCACTCCCTCTCCTCCTCGGGGGAGGAGCAGCGACAGCGGCTATGGACAGGGGAGAGGAGGCCAAGGGTTTGCGAAATTAATATCCCCTCTCCCCAGCCCTCTCCCCGCTCGTGCCTCGCGGGGCGAGGGAGCCAGACAGCAACAGTGTCAAGCTGCGCCCATTGACCAAGGCGGGGCAGGCAAAGCCGGGTTTGCCCGGACAGGAAGCGGGCGCTGGGCACGCTGTCAAAGCACGGTTCGCAACAGTTCCAGCGCCTGCGTGGTCGTCACGTCCTTGAACGTCGCGCGATCCCACGGGTTGAAAAACTTTTTCACTTCCACGCCGCCGGCCGCCGCCAGCGCGATGAAGACGGTGCCGACCGGCTTCTCCGCCGTGCCGCCGTCCGGCCCGGCGATGCCCGTGACGGCGAGCGCGAAGTCCGCGCCGAATTTTTCCCGCGCGCCTGCGGCCATCTCCCGCGCCACCGCCTCGCTCACCGCGCCGTGCTGCCGCAACGTTTCCGCGCGGACACCAACCAGCTTTTCCTTCACCTCATTCGCATAGCTCACCACGCCGCCAAGAAAAACCGCCGAGGCGCCCGGCACGTTCGTGAGGCGGTGCGCGAGGTTCCCGCCAGTGCAAGATTCGGCGAGCGACAAGGTTTTTTTCCGCGCCGCCAGCAGGCGCACGATGACATTTTCCAACTCGTCATCGTCCGCGCCAAAAATGTGCGCGCCCAAATTCCGGCGGACGGAGGCCTCGCCTTCGCCGACAATTTTTTCCGCCTCCGCGCCGTGAGCCGTGAGCCGCACATCCACCGCGCCGGGCCGGGCGCAGTAACCGACCTCCAGGCCGCGCGCCACGAGCGGCTGCAATCCGGCCTCGACCGATTCTTGCACGCGGGATTCACCGAGGCCGGTCGAACGCAGCGTGCGGCACACAAAAATTGCGCCCGCAAACTCGCGTTGCAACAGCGGCACGATTTGCGCGTCGAACATCGGCCGCAGTTCGCGCGGCGGCCCGGGCAGCATGATGAGCCATTTGGGGGATGGGGGATGGGGGATGGGGGATGGGGAGAGATTCCCAACCATCGCCCCAGACGCCAGACGCCATCCCCCATCCCCCAACCTCACCGCCAGCCCCGGCGCGGTGCCGAACTGGTTCAGGAATACTTCCGCGCCTTCGGGAACAAATGTTTCCACGCTCGTCTGCGCCGGGCGCGGGCGGTTGCGTTTCGCAAAATAATTTTCGATGTGGGCGCGCACGTCCGGGTTCGCGACGAGCTTTTTGCCGAGCAGTTCGGCGATGAGTTCGCGCGTGAGGTCGTCGCTCGTCGGGCCGAGGCCGCCGGTGGTGATGACGAGGTCGGCGCGGCCCAGGGCTTCGCGCACGGCGTTCTGGATTTCAACGCCCGTGTCGGCGATGGCGACCTGGCGCGTGACGACGTGGCCGAGGTCGGCGAGCCGGCGGCAGAGCCATTGCTGATGCGTGTTCAGCACGCGGCCCAGCATCAGTTCACTGCCGGTGTTGACGAGTTCGATGATCATAAAATTCTGCGGAAAAATACAAACCGCGAACGCCGAAGTTGAACCGCTGATCTCCGCTAGAGCGTTTCTGATTTTAATGTAGCGCAGCCCGTCCCGGCTGCGGTTTCAGGGCGTTGCCAGCAGCCTTGTCAACCCTGGCCAAAAATCCACCCACCCATTCGCAGGCGAGGACGCCTGCGCTACATTTTTTCAAGAACCGCTCTAATCTCCGCTGATGAAGACACTGGGCGCGACCTCGCGGTGAGCCGACATTTTTCCGGCGGCACAACGGGTGGGACAGGCGTCTCGCCTGTCCAGTTCATGCGTTTCGGAAACACGACCGGCGAGACGCCCGTCCCACTACGGAGTTCGCGGTTGGAAATTACTTCTTCGGCGCTTTCGGCTTGGGCTTGCGCGCGTCGGCGTTGAAGGCGCCGAGCAGATAACTTTTTTCCGTGTCCGGCGCGCAGAGATAAATTTTACCCGGCAGCCGGTTGTTGGCCAGCGCGCCGAACTCCAGCCGCAGCGCGTAGCCGCTGTCGTAATTTTCCTTTTGCACCGTGCCGCTGGCGTCCTTCCAGCGCAGGGTGATTTTCGCCGCCTTGTCCGCGTCGGGCGTCACGTTGATCGTCTGCCCGGAAAGCGACTCGGCCTGGGCGCCGCCGAAATTGATGGCGCAGCCGAACTCAAACTGCTTGGCCGTCCCGCCGCGCAGCGTCAGCGCACCGTTCTGAAACGTCGCGCGCTCCACGATAAAATTTTGCGCGTGAATCCGCCCGGCCACCGGTGAATCGGCAATCGCGTTCGTGCCGGGGGCGAGCGACCAGTTCGCGTCGTTCGCGGGGGGCGCGACCGGCGCGGGCTTCTCGGTGGTTTTGGCAACACTGACCGCGTTGGTCGCCGGGGTCTCGGCGACGCGGCGCGGATGAATGATGGTCGCCCAATAAATCACCGCCGCCGTCGCGCCCATGAAGCCAAGGATCAACGCGATGACCAGCGCGGCGGAAAATTTTTTCGGCGGCTCCTCGGTGGCGGGCGCAGCCGCGCCGCGCACGGTGATTTTTCTCTCCACGAACTTCGAGCCTGTGAGGACAAACTTGGAATCGGGCGCGGGCGCCTGGGGCGCGACGATTTTCTGGAAGCAGGTCGGGCAGTCCATGACCGCGCCGCCTTGCGACACGTCGCACATCATGTGCTGGCCGCAGACGGGACAGGCGTATTTGAATTCACTCATGGCAACGGCGGGAAACATTTCACACAACGCCCGTTTCGGCAATGCGGATTTTTAAGATTCAGGTCACGGGGTGCAGCTTGAAACTGTTGCGGTCTGGCTCCCTCGCCCCGCGAGGCACGAGCGGGGAGAGGGTTGGGGAGAGGGGGTTTTGATTTCACACCATTGGCCTCCTCTCCCCTGTCCATAGCCGCTGTCGCTGCTCCTCCTCCGAGGAGGAGAGGGAGTTGAATCCAGGGCGAAACACAACCGGGTCAAGCTGCACCCATGTCACGCCGGGGCGGCCATGGCCGCCGCCTCACTTGCCCCGCGCCAGCGCGTGTCGGCGCGGACGCGCGACGCGCGGCGGGGCGGGCGCTTTGATTTCCTGCACCGAATTTTTCCCGGCGCGACCCGGATAAACGCCGTCCGCCTTGTCGCCGAAAACTCCACTGTAAAGCGCCTCCACGAAGGACGGTGATTTCGCCGCCAGCTTTAGTGTGTCGTTGATGCCAGAAATAATTTCATCGCGCCACTCGTCCGCCTTCGCCGTCGGTGTCACGTCCGTTTCACCGAAGAAACGGAAGGCTTCTCGAATCGCGCACAGTGAGCCGACGCGTCCCTCTGCTGTGATCGGCCCGCGCGAAAAGGCTTCGTCCGTCGAAGCGGTCGTGATGGCGTCCACGCCGAGGGTGGAACACATCGCGGCGTGCAGCGCCGTCGTCATCGCCGACTGTTCCTTTTCCTCGCCGTGCGTCATGAAACCAATCGGCTCGCCCGGCCAGATGGGAAAATCCGCGATGGCTTGCAGCGCGCGGATTTTTGCGAAGTTGTAATCCACATAATTCTGCTCCA